>CAYJOO010000012.1:0-7405 GCA_964371845.1 uncultured Azospirillaceae bacterium
AACAACGTATCAATGCACAGAGATGACAGAAAAAACCTAGGCAAAGCAATATCTGGCTTTGGCAACTCAGAGGGTGGAGTTATCATCTGGGGGGTTGAATGTTCAAGAGACATTGAGGTTGGTGACGTTGCAAAAGCAAAAGTCAAAGTAAAAAACGTTCACAGATTTTTAAGCTGGGTAGAAAACGCCATTTCAGGTTGCACCATTCCATCTCACAATTCTGTCAGAAACCATATCATCAGCTCAGATGAAAACGGCGATGGCTTTATGGTAACATATATCCCAAAATCAGACATCGCACCATTAATGACAACAATGGGCAACAAAATATTCATTCGTTCAGGTTCAAATAACGTCCCTGCCCCATATTCTGTTATAGCGGGCATGTTTGGCAAAGCCCCACAACCCAATGTTGAGATTATAATAAGCAATCAAGTTTTAGAAGTTATAGAAAATTCTCAGCTTGATGTCTTGGACCAACAATCAAAAAATGCTCCTAGAGAATACGTAAGATTATCATTTTCAATGAGCATAAAAAACAACAGCAACGTTTTAGCCAAAGATTTGTATGTTTCTTGCAACACAGAATCAGACGGTGGAGAATATAACAAAGTTAGATATTACAACTTCAATCATATGGAGAGTATTCCGGCCGTTTCTGGGCAACTAAACCTTGTCTCAAAACAAGAATTTCGTCTCCCACCAAGAGGCAGTATCAAATGCTTAGACATAGACTTAATCTTTGCCCCAGATCATATAGAAGAAGATTTTTTATTAAACGGAGTTATAGGGGCTCATGGCAGTGTCCCAAAAGACTTTAGAATCCACCTAGCAAAAAACAAATTGCGATCTTTTGCAGCATCTGTATTAAAAACAGAAGAAAAAAACACTCTAATAAAAGAGTTTTTTAGGGAATATTTTAATTATGCAGGTTGATATATACACAGATGGAGCCTGTTCTGGCAATCCTGGCCCTGGCGGTTGGGGTGCTTTATTAAGATGCAACGGTGTTCAAAAAGAACTCAGTGGCGCACAAGCAGAGACAACCAACAACAGAATGGAACTAACTGCCGTTATAATGGGCTTAAAAGCCTTAAAAAAACAATGTGAAGTTACAATCTATACAGATAGCAAATACGTAATGCAAGGCGTATTAGAATGGTTAGAAAACTGGAAGAAAAACAACTGGCGCACTTCAAATAAAAAATCTGCCGTCAAAAATGTTGATTTATGGCAAGAGCTTGATGAGCTCCTTAAAGGCCATGATATCAAATGGCAATGGGTCAAAGGTCACAGTGGGCACCCAGAAAACGAGCTTGTAGACGCACTTGCAAGAAACGCCATAAAAACCCTATAAAAAAAAGGCCCCATCGGAGCCTTTCTTTTATTATATATTACCTACATTCCACCATTACGCCCTTTGGCATTTAAGAATGCATCTAAAGCAGCACCTCTTAATGGTGCATTACTTGTATCTGCTTTTACTTCAACACCTTGTTGTTCCAATTGCGTAGCAACATTGTCTTTAGAAGCTTCAACGCTATCACTATGGCCACCTTCAATAACAACAGTTGATGTATATGACCTTGTTTCAACTCTTGTAGAAGAAGCGTTTGTATCATCTATTAAAGTACCACCCATAGATGTTACCAAATCATTCAAATCAGAGCCAGTTAATGCCTCGTTTGAGCTTGCAGAAGGCTTGACATCCACCCCTTGCGCCTCAAGTTGAGTCATAATTTTGCTAGCAGCATCACCAGCTCCATCTGCATGAAAACCATCAATAACAACAGGAGTTTCATCTTTAACAGGAATATCTGCAACAGGAACCTTAACATCAAGTTTAATATTATTATAAAACTTTGGCCCTTTAGGCTCCACATTAATTTCTTCTGCAGGAGGCGCTGTCACAACTGGTGTTTCAGGCACATCAGGTGTTTCAGGCGTAACGGGCGCTGGCTCAACAGGCACTGTAACAACTTTTGTTATCTCACCACAATCCGTGCCAATACGACCAACAGCTCTAACATTAATAGTTTCACCACCTGGCAAATATTCACCATTATCACCAATTGCATCAAAGCTATTTTCTATATTTTTAACTTCATCAGCACTCAAAGAGCCACCACAATCAAAATACTCTTTCAAATCAGCAAAAGCTTCTTTATGTTGGTATTGACCAGCATCTGTCCATTGCTCCAACTTCATAAAGTCATACAATACTTGCATGCGTGTTTCACCATCAAAATGAGACATAAATTCTGCATTCAAACGACTATGATACAAACTAAATTTTTCTTCACCAAAATAAGATTGAAGCTCCTTAAAGTGATGCTCTTTAATCCCCATTTCTGGATTATACTCAGTTGGAGTTTTTTCAGATATCAACTCTGCCTCAACAGTATTATCAACCACAGTACTCTTAGCCGCAGTTTCAACAGTATTATCAACCACAGCACTCTTAGCCGCAGTTTCAACAGTATTATCAACACTATTTTCAACAGCATTTCCTTGTTGCATATCTTCTGGCTTAAAGTCAACTCCCATCATAAATTTCTCAAGAGTATTTACATATGTAGAATCCGCTTTGCTTATTTCAACATAATTTTTATTCTCAGATGCCGCTTTTACTTCTGTATTTTTCTCAACAGTATTATCAACTTCTGTTGGTTGTCCGCCACTTGTCTTAAAGTTATCAGCATCTTTTGTTATTGTGTTTTCACTTAGTTTGGTTGCATCTGTTGTCACAGTATCTTGTTTTTCTTGAAGGCCATCAGAAGCACCACCTCCAATAATCAATTCATTATTTTCCAATGAGCAAGACGTTAATGAAGAAGCCATACCTGCCGCAAAAACAACACCAGCAGCGGTTGCTGCAATTGTACTACCTTCTTTTACAAAAGTTGCAATTGTTTCTTTTGAAAAATCACCTTTAGTAATTTTATTAAAAGCATCCCTTGTAGCTTTTGCACTATTTTTAATGCCATCTTTATTTTGATACAAAGAATAAACACCATACACCATTGTCACAGACGGAACAGCTCTCAAACCAGATGCCAAAGCACCCAAAGCAGCGTTTTTCCATTGTTTATTTTTAGCTTTGTTTTTAAGATTTCCAAACAAGCCTTTTGTTTCTGGATTATTTGCCTTAAAGTCAGCATCAGCTTTTGCCAAAATTCTAGAAGCTGCTGCAACCCTATATGCACCATAAAAAACTGGAGCCACAGTTGTCAAAGCCATACCAACACCCATTGTCAAAATTGCATTTTTTTGCTCAAGTTCAATACATTTATCAAGAGCCTTAATACCAGCTTTGCCCATATTAACACCCAAAGCTTCTGCTTTTTCAATCCAAAACTTCAAACCTTTTGTATTTTGCAATACAACTGCAGCACTCGCACAGTCTTTTTGCTCTTGATTTGGTTTGATATCAAAAGCCTTAAAAATGCTTTCTGCTGGCTTATTTGATTTAACAAGACTTGCAACTTTATCAAAAGCTTCAACAGTTTTTTCATTTGGAGTATGTTTTTTCAAAACATCAACAGAGCCAAGCAAAGACATATAATATTCAATTGCAATTTTTTGACTCTCAGTTTTTCTTGCATCTTGAATGGCTTTTTCAGTGATTTCTGTCTCAGATATTGCAAGCTTCATTGCAACATTCATTTCAACCACATCATCCAAATCAGAATTAATGCTATATAACTCATCTTTTTTTGGCGCTTTATGCTCCATTAATTTAGATACAAAATTATAACGCTCAGATACCTCTGGTCTAAAAGCATTCATAGATGCTGCTTCTGGATTAATGATTTTTTGATAATCCATAACAATTTTCAAAGCAGCTTCAGCTTCCCAACCATTAGCTGATTGCAAAGCTTTTTCAACTTTTACAAAATCAGAACCACTCAAGTTAACATATTCACCTGACTGCACCAACTCTATTGCTTTATTTAATTCCATGTCAAAATTCTCCCAAATTTCCTTGATTTTGCAATAACATATCACAAAAAAAACATTTATGCAAGCCTTTTTTGTCAATTTCTTTAATTTTCTTCATTTTTTTCGAAAATAAAATTTTAAAATCCACAAAAACTGCGCTTTATATATGGGTTATTATAACACAAAAAATGCCCTCCTGCAACCCCAAAAATTGCAAAAAAGCATTTTATGACAAATTATTTTCAAGCTCAATATTCTGCAGACAAAAAATACAAACCACAAGCCGGCGCACAAACTGGCGCTTTGTTTCTATCTTGATATTCAAAAATGGTGTTTATATAAGATGCATCAAATCGCCCTACCCCAACTTCTTTTATGGTTCCCACCATGTTTCTGACCTGATTATGCAAAAACGACTGAGCCTTGATATATATCTCTATCACATCACCTTTTTCAACCAGTTCAATACTATCAACGGTCTTAATTGGGCTTTTTGCCTGGCATTGCGCAGCCCTAAAAGAAGAAAAATCATGCTTGCCAACAAAATATTGACAGGCAACTTTCATTGCCTCAACATCAATTGATTGAGAAACATGCCAAGCCCTGTTCCTATCCAATACCAAAGGAGCTTTTCTGTTTATTATTTTATATACATAGGTTCTTGTCTTTGCAGAAAATCTGGCATGAAAATCATCACAAACGCTTTCAAGAGCCACCACGCTCACACAAGATCCAAGAGATCTCAAATGATGATTAATCCCTTGCATCAGATTATATTCACTCATTTCTTTTTTGATATCAACGTGGGCAACCATGCCCAAAGCATGAACGCCCGCGTCTGTCCTGCCGGCGCCATACACATCAACTTTTTCATGAGACAATCTATAAATAGCTTCTTCTAAAAGCCCTTGAACACTATTTCCCTCTGGTTGCTTTTGCCACCCCAAAAGATTGGTGCCATCATATTCTATGGTTATTTTATACAACGTTATTCTGCTGCCACATGTATGTTTGTTATATTATCTTTTTTTTTAAAGCCAAGAGCCTCTTGAACGCTCCAAATAACCTGCAAGGCATCAAAGGCAGATTGCCCAGAAATTCTTGGGCTTTCTTTGCCATTGATGCAGTTAACGAAGTGGCTTAATTCAGCAAGCAGAGGCTGATTACTAGGGATAAAAAGCTGCTCTACTGACCCTTTTAAGCCATATTTTGCCCATTCAGGAATATCTTCTTGATTAACATATGAAGGTCTTCCTTGTGAATGAACATTAATACTTTGATTAATAAAGTCCATATCAATAAAGTTTGTATCTGTTGTCACAGATAAGGTTCTAACTCTTGCTTGCGTCATACGGCTTGCCGTAAGATTTGCGGTTGCCCCATTTTCAAACTCAAGCAAAGTTGTAATATATTCTGTACCACTTGGTCTATATTTGTTTTTAACACAAGATGCCATAACGTTTTTTACTGGAGATTTTACCAAAGACAAAATAATCTCAACATCGTGTATCATAACATCCATTGCAGCATCAACATCCAAAATTCTGTCAACATATCCCATTCTTTGCGCTGTCAAAGAACAAATTTTTGAGCTGTCTTTTAATATCTTGGTCAATTGTTCAACAGCCGGATTAAACTGCTCCACATGGCCAACCAACAATGTTGCACCAGATTTTTTTGACGCCTCAATAAGTCTTTGGCACCCCTCAGCTGTTGTTGCCAAAGGTTTTTCCATCAAAGTATGAACACCCTCATTTAAGAAGAACTCACCAACATCAGCATGAGTAACAGAGGTTGTCACAACACTAACAGCATCAACATTTTTTGCAACCTCTTCCAAGCTTTCAAAAGCTTTAAGGCCAAATTCTTGAGCTACTGCATTGCAATACTCTTGATTTATATCATAAACACCAACCAGCTCAACATTCATCATATTCTTATATGTTCTAATATGATTTTTGCCCATTGAGCCACAGCCAACAACTGCTACTTTTATTAAATTTGTCATTATATTTTATCCCTAGTTAATTAATTTTGATTTGACTCTATAATGAATTTATATAAAAATCATATAAAATCTTGTTACAATATGTTACATACAAAAAAGGACAACCTTATGAAGCACACAGCAATAGCCTTAATACTTTGTTTTTTAATAATTTCTTGCTCAAGCAACTCAACAAACAACAACTCAGAGGCACCAATCAAACCTGTGACATCTCACATATCAGAAAACCCACAAGATCCTTTTGAAGTGTATAACTCAATGGCAAGAGCCATAAAATATAACATTGGATCCCTATTATCTGAAAACAACAAAAAAATAATTACAGCCAAAGAGCTCAAGAATCCACATGACAAAATCAACGTTTTCATTGCTCCTGGAGCAAAAAATGACATATTTGATGCTTACAAAAGACTAAGTGTTGCAATATTACTTGCAAAAGACAGCTCTTATGCATATTATCAAGATGCATCTCAAAACTTAATGCTTGCTGGCATCAGCGCATATAACAAAGCAGGATTCGCAAAAGCAAAACAATTAGATATAAAAAGAAGACTAAAAAATCAAGAAAGAGAACTTGATAAAATAAACCAAAGAATTAGCAAATCTCAAAATATATCCACAACAGATGATAACAGAAAAGAAGCATTAGAAATATACATAATAAAAGCCCAAACTCTTCTTGACAAATATGCTCAAAACATTCAACATTTTGACAATCTTGAAAGCTTAAATGCAGATCACGTCAAATTTGGCAGCAGAAAATATTTTGAAGCAAAAAACTTCAAACCAGATTTTTCATTAGAAAACTTTGAAAACCTCGCCTATGAACAAGGCATAATTGAAAATCTTGAACAAACAAAACACATTCTTGCAAAAAACCATCCCAATGCATATAGAATTGAGATGAACACAGAAGTTTATAAAAACCAAACATATCAGCAAGAGGTTGTTAATGAGGCCAACAATATCGCAATAAAACTATTAAACAAAGAGATTTCAATAAATGAGGCAAAACTCTTAAAAATAAAACTAGCATATTATATAGCCAGATTATTAGAGCTAGATTATCATGAGGCAAACCAAAATTATGCCAATGCATATAAAAACTACAACCAAAGCAAAAAAGACAGAGCCAACAAAAACAAAGAGCTTGAAGCACACGCCCAATTATTAGAGGCACAATATCACAAAAACAATGCCCAAGGCGCATATGCAATATCAACCCAAAATCTATATTTTATCACATCACCATTTAATATAGATAGCTCACAACTACAAAGGGCGGTTGGTTTTGTTGCAAAAGATATCAAAAAATATGCAACATTAAATGCTGCAAACTTAATGTCTGCTCAAAATTATAAAAAATACAAAAAACAAACAATGCCTGCGGTTAATCCAATACCACAATGGGCTGACCCAAACAAAAACTGGTTAAAACCAACTGTTGAGGAATAT
>CAYJOO010000012.1:7415-12754 GCA_964371845.1 uncultured Azospirillaceae bacterium
TAAAAAGTAGATGACAAAAAAAATCATAGTTTTATTTTTATCTTTATTTATTCCATTGTCATCATATGGAGCACAACCAACCGCAGCTCAATTAAAAAAAATTGAGGAGCAAGCCAAACAAAAAAATGCTGAACAAAAAAAAATAGCTGCACAAGCAAACCAAGTTGCATCTGATATAAAGACAGTTTCTCAAGAAATGATAAAAACAGCTCGAGCCATTCAAAAAAATGAGCAAAAGCTTTCTCAAATGGAAGACGAGCTTGAAGAGCTAAAAAACAACCTAAAAATAGCAGAAGACAACTTCACAACTCAAGATCAAAACCTCATAAAAACATTAGCAGCTCTTGAAAACCTTGCCTTAAAACCAACAGAGGCATTGTTTGTGCAACCATTAAACCCTGTTGAAATCATCAGAAGCGCCATATTATTAAGAGAGGCCGTCCCTCACCTAGAAGAACGCGCAAAAAAAATCAAACAAGAGCTCAACAACATAGAAATCAAGAAAAAAAGAATAGAAACACAAATCAAAAGAATTTCTCTTAGCAAAAACAAAATGCAAAAAGAGCATTCAAACATGAACAACCTTGCTCAAAAAAAGAAAAAAATGCAAAAAAGCCTTGCTATAAAATCGCAAAAAACTCAAAAAGAGGCAAAAAAACTTGCATCACAAGCAAAAGATATCAGAGACTTGTTTGATAAAATTGAAAAACAAAGAAAAGACAAAGAAAAAGCTCAAAAACAAGAAAGACAAAGACTAGCAGAACTCAAAAGGCAAAAAAATCTGGGCACAACATCATCTAATGAGTTGCCTTATGATAAATTTGATAATATTATACCCAAAGATGCCTTCAGAATGGCAAAAGGCAAAATATCAATGCCAGCCACAGGCAAAATAACAACAAACTTTGGACAAGAAACCAAAAAAGGCTTGCACTCCAAAGGCATAACCATTCAAACCAGAGAAATGGCACAAGTAACCGCTCCATTTGATGGCAATGTAATGTTTGTTGGCCCCTTTAGAGGATATGGCAACTTAATTATTATAGACCATGGCGGAGGATATGTCAGCCTATTATCAGGCTTGCAAAACATTGATTGCGAGCTTGGACAAGATTTGCTAGCCGGCGAGCCAATTGGCACAATGCCTCACACAAACAATGCCCAGCTATACCTTGAGATAAGAAACAACAACAACCCATTAAATCCACTTCATTGGATCAAAAAAGGATAATTTAATGAAAAAAACGCTATTATTAACATTGCTCATAAGTTTAACTTTTATCAATGCTTATGCAAAAGAAACAAAGCAAGATGCAAAATCTCAAGCAAACACTTATGAATTATTAAACCTTTTTGGTGAAGTAATGGAAAGCACAAAAGAGGTATATGTTGAAGAAGTTTCTGACAAAAAATTAATAGAAGCAGCCATTAACGGCATGCTATCATCTCTTGATCCTCATTCTAGCTTTTTGGATGAAAAAGACTTCAAATACATGACAGAGCAAACACAAGGCAAATTTGGTGGCTTAGGCATTGAAGTTACAATGGAAAACGGCGTTGTAAAAGTTGTATCTCCAATTGACGACACTCCTGCTTTCAAAGCAGGCATCAAATCAGGTGATTATATAACTCACCTTGATGAAACCTCTGTTATTGGCATGACACTTAATGAAGCTGTTGAAAAAATGAGAGGCAAAGTTGGCAAAAAAATAAAATTAACAATTGCCAGAAAAAATGAAAAACCATTTGATGTCACAATCAAAAGAGAAGAAATTAAAATAAAATCTGTAAAATCAGATCAAAAAGATGATGGCATTTTTTATATCAGAATATCTTCTTTTAATGAAGAAACAGATAAAATGATACAAGAAGCATATAAAAAACAAAGCAAAAAAGAAAAAATAACCGGAATTGTACTAGATCTTAGAAACAACCCTGGCGGCCTTCTTGACCAAGCCGTATCAGTATCTGATCTTTTCTTGGAGCAAGGAGAAATTGTCTCAACAAGATCAAAAAAACCAGAAGATACAATCAAATTTAATGCAAAAGCTGGTGACATCACAAATGGACTACCAATCGTAGTTTTAATCAATGACGGCTCTGCATCTGCTGCAGAAATCGTTGCAGGAGCACTACAAGACCACAAAAGAGCCATTATTATTGGCAAAAAATCTTTTGGCAAAGGCAGCGTACAAACTGTAGCCGCATTAGGCAAATATGGCGCAATGAAAATAACAACAGCCAGATACTACACACCTTCTGGCCGCTCTATTCAAGCGAAGGGAATTGAGCCAGATATCATTGTAGAACAAGCAAAGTTAGAAACTCTAGACCCAATATATACAAGAAGTGAAGCTGAGCTTTCAAACGCCTTAAAAAATGAGTCAAATGAAGATAGCAAAACAAAAGAAAAAGAAAAAATTGAAGATTACCAACTATTAAGAGCCGTTGACTTAGTAAAAGCATTAAGTTTATACAACAAAGGAGATAGTATTGCCAAGTAAAAAATCAAAATTAGCCCTAACCTTGCCGATTGCATTATTATTTATTATTGCAATAGGTGTTAGTGCATATTTTTTTGCCAACAATAAAAACCAACCCAAATACCTTACTAGCATTGACAAGCTTATGTTTGATACAAAAAACAAAGCTCCAAAGTTTTTGCTAACTCTTCCTGATAAAAAAAGACTGGCAGAAGTAAAAAGCTCAATCACATTAAACCAGGCCGAACAAGAAGAGGAAATAACAAAGTTTGATAGCTTAAGAAACATTCCATCAATTGCAAAGCTGCCAAAAATTACAAACAAGCAACCCTTAAAAGCAATATATAAAAAACCAACAAATGAGCCTTGGTCTTTTTATGCCAAACCATATTCAGCTCCACCAAACTTTTACAAAATTGCAATTGTGCTCAAAGATATTGGCTTAAACAAAAGAATGGAAGAAGAAATTTTGCAAACAATGCCAGAAAACGTGTCTTTATCGTTTTCTCCATATGCAAAAAACTTAGAAGAATCTGTTGCTGCAGCCAGAGAAAGTGGGCATGAAACTTATCTTGATCTTTTGTTTGCAACAAACAATATTCTTTATTCAGACAGAGGTCCAAAATCTTTGTTGCCAAATGCAGAAACAAGCAGCATCATAAAACAAATCAAAACATATCTTGACAAAGATGTTGCCGTTAGTGGCTTTGTAACATCAACCGCAATAGAAGATGTTCAAGTAGATCCAAACAAAGTTATCTCTGTTTTAGACTACATCAATGACAACGGCATGTTATTTATTGATGCAACAGGTAGAGAAATTTTTTCATCAGTTGTAACCAAAAAGCTACCAAGATATAAAACCGATATAATAATAGATCAATATAGCAAAGAATATATCAATCAACAATTTGCACAAGCAGAGCAAAAAGCGATAGAAACAGGATCAGCTGTTATTGTAATATATCCCAAACCAGTAGTATTGGTTGAGCTATTAAAATGGGTTAAGACATTTTCAAAACCTCAAAAAAGCTATGAAGAACAGCAAAAGAACCCACCAAAGCGCCCGTTTGCACTTGTTCCACTATCGGCAATGGCTTTTCAATAATGAGCAAAGATTATAGAAAAAATGTTGGAGTAGTAGTATTTAATAAAAACAAAAAGGTACTGCTATGCTCAAGAAATGACAAAGAAAACGCATGGCAGTTTCCCCAAGGTGGAATTGATAACAATGACACTAGTATTGAAAGCGCTGCCAAAAGAGAAGTTTTTGAAGAAACATCAATAACTTCAACCAAAACAATTCACATAACAGATAAATGTTATTATTATGACTACCCTCCTCATATTGCACACAAATATCAACACAAAGGTCAATGCCAATACTGGGTATTATTATATTTTTATGGAAGCGATTCAGAAATCAACTTAAACACTTCAGAACCTGAATTCAAAGATTATAAATGGGCTGATATAAAAACAGCCACACAAGAAATAGTTGAGTTCAAAAAAGAAATATACAACCAAATAACCAACATTTTTGAGCCAATAATCAATGAATTTAGTGATTAAGACAGTTTTTTTTATATTTTTTATATCTTTTTCTGCAAATGCAAAAATTGTAGACAGCTTTTCAATATATGGACAACCCAAATATAAAGACCTAAAACATTTTGAATATACAAATCCCAATGCTCCAAAAAAAGGTAAGATAACTTTGCCAGAATATGGCACTTTTGACAACTTCAACCCTTATATATTCAAAGGAGTTGCTGCAAATAACTCTTCATTATATTTAGAGAGCTTGGCAACATCACCTGTTGATGACCCTCAAACAATATATCCATTAATCGCCAAACAGTTTGAACTACCAAAGGATATGTCATACATAGGCTTTATAATTGATGATAATGCAAAATTTGCAAACGGAGACGAGATAACAGCAGATGACGTTATATTTTCTTTTGAAAGTATTATAAATAAAGGCGCGCCGATATATAAAATATATTATGCAGACATAAAAAAAGTAGAAAAAATAAGCAAAAAGCACGTCAGGTTCATCTTTAAGAAGAACTCAAAAAACAAAGAGCTCCCACTCATTGTCTCATATATTCCAATATTTTCAAAAAAAGACTTTATAAACAAAGACTTTGCAGACCCAAGCTTAACCCCGCCTCTTGGTAGCGGCCCCTATCATATTGCAGACTTCAAGCAAGGAAAATATATCATATTCAAAAAAAATAAAAACTATTGGGCTAGCAATATCCCAACCAGAAAAGGCATGTTTAATTTTAATGAAATAAAATATGACTATTACTCAGACACAAGCATTTCACAACAAGCTCTTTTTGCAAAAAACATTGATATTAGAGAGGAATACATAGCAAAAGTTTGGGCAACAGGTTATGATAATGAATTAATTAAAAGCAAAAAAATTATAAAAGAAAATATTGAACACAACAACCCTCCTCCCTTACAAATTTTTGCCTTTAATTTGCGCAAAGATAAGTTCAAAGACAAAAGAGTGCGTCAAGCCATAGGACTTGCTTTTGATTTTGAATGGGCAAACAAAAACTTATTTTATAATCAATATAAAAGATTAAACTCATATTTTACAAATACAGGTTTTGAATACAAAAATTTTAACAACCCAACTCACAACAACCACAAACAAAGTAGAGAAAACTTAAAAAAAGCCGTAAGCTTATTAAAAGAAGCTGGCTATGATTTTGTTGACGGCAAAATGACAAATCTGCAAACCAACAAACCATTAGAGTTTGAAGTTTTTGATAACTCAGCCAATGGCTCAAGCTTTACTCGTGTTATGCTGCCTTTCATACACAACTTAAAGAAAAT
>CAYJOO010000012.1:12764-19155 GCA_964371845.1 uncultured Azospirillaceae bacterium
TGCAAAATACAGAAGTGTTGAAACAAACATATTCAAAAACAGAATAGATAATTTTGATTTTGATATCACAATATTAACATTTAATAGCTCAAAACATCCTGGCAGCGAGCTTAGAAGCTTTTTTGGCTCAAAATCTGCTGATGTAAAAGGAAACTATAACATATTTGGCATAAAAAACAAAGAAGTAGATATTTTAATTGAAAAAATAATCAACGCAAAAAACAAAAAAGATTATGCCAATAACATAAAAGAATTAGACAAAGTTTTATTAAGTGAGCATTATGTGATATTAAACTGGTATTCCCCAACACAAAGAATTGCTTATTGGGACAAATTCTTAAAACCTCAAACAAATATAAAAACTGGTTTCTTACCTCATACATGGTGGCTTAAATGAACAAAAAATTAAAAAACATTGCAGCAATCGCAAGTGTTTCTACAGCTCTTGCCTTAAGCATTATAAAAATTGTTGCTGGTATAATAACAGGCTCTCTTGCTATTATATCTTCAATGATAGAGAACCTCTCAGACGTGTTTGCATCATCAATAACATATATTGCCATAAGATTTTCAAATATGCCCCCAAGCACAACGTACAGGTATGGCTATGGCAAAGTAGAAGCCTTGAGCGCATTAATACAATCAGCATTTATAACAGGTTCTGCATTATTTATAATGTATCAAGGGGTTGAACGTTTTATAAACCAACAACCAATCAAAGCAGGTGCCCTGGGAATAAGCGTTATGATTATCAGCTTGATTGCAACACTTGCTTTAATAACATTTCAAAAATATGTATACAAAAAAACAAATTCACAAGCCATCAAAGCAGATAGCGCGCATTATACTGTTGATGTGTTATCAAACATTGCTATATTAATTAGTTTAATAATATCACAAACATTTGAGATTACATGGGTTGACCCAATTGCTGCAATAAGCATTGCCATATACTTGTTATTAAATGCATATGATATATTAAAAGATGCCATAAGAATGCTCTTAGACAAAGAATTAAACAAAGAGATCATAATAAATATAAAAAAAATTATTTTATCGCACGAATTTGTCAAAGGGTTGCATGACCTTAGAACCAGAGACCTGGGCAATGGATATTTCTTTGAGTTTCATCTTGAATTAGACGGAGGCATAAGCCTAAGCAAAGCGCATGAATATACAGAGATTGTTGAAAACTCAATAAAAAAACAATACTTTGGATCACAAATCTTAATCCATCAAGAGCCATTTGGTATTATAGAAAAAAGACTAGATGACAAAATAAGAAAAATCAGCAAAATCAGACAAAAGAAAAAAGCATAAACATATTTATAAGCAAATATGTTAATATCAAATTTTATTAAGGTGGTCTATAAGCCGGGTTCTGTATTTGACCTCAAGGCCAAACGATAGCTATTCATCTTGGGCAAATATCACTATTTGCCTCATCGCGACTTACCTCTGGAGCGGGTTGAGAACACCCCGATGACTATAAATAGCCCTCCTCTCTTAGTCTTGCATTAGATAGGGTTTGCCTATGCCATTGTCATTGCTAACAATGCGGTAAGCTCTTACCTCACCTTTTCAACCTTACTATGCATATAGCTTAGCGGTAATTTTCTGTGGCACTTTCCCTTAGGTTTCCCTAGCCAGAAGTTATCTGGTATCTTGTTCCCATAAAGCCCGGACTTTCCTCACCATATATCTAAAATATATCAGCGCAGCTATCCGACCACCTTAATTTGTAATATAAAGATTATTATTTATCTGTCAACTAGAAGTTATATTTTAACGCAACACCAAAAGAGTATCCATTATCAATTCCGCTATCAATATATTTGCTAAAATCTGCATTTATATCAATGTTTTGATATCTATAAACAACATTTGCACTAAAGGCTTGTCTGTCTCTGTCTTCACGTCTTGGATCAATAACATAATATCCACTCATTCCATTTATATTGGTATTCATATCAGCAAATGGGTTTGAAACCAATTCATAATAAGCAATGCCACCTATCCTAAAGCTTAAGACCTGATTTTCATCAAATTTATATTCTTTGCTCAAATACATACCAAAGCCAACATCAACAGAAACATTGTTTGCATCATCAACATTAATAAGATCAGCCTCTTTTGTTTTGTCTTGATAAACTCCCATAAAGTTCAAAGCAAGCATTGGTTCAAAAACGTAGCCATCGGCAAAAGCAATACTTTTTCTTAAACTATTTGACAAGCTATAATAATAATTTGATGTATCGGCTTCATAAAAATTGCTGCCAGCTCGTCTGTCATATTCGCCAAAACCAGCACCAATACTAGACATTGACAATAGCGTCCAATCATTTTGTTTATACGCAATCATACCATAGAAATGATACGCATTCTCATCTCTATTTGAGCCATCATAATAATCACTCTCATATTTTGTAAAGGCGCCACCAATACCATATCTCCAGTTTGAGTTATATCTTTTATCAAACATAACAAACAAAGAGCTTGCATCATCATTATACCCAGTTGCATCACCGTCTGCATCTGCTGATGCAGAAAAATATGTATATCCTGAGATTATGTTTTCATCTTTATTAAAGTCTTGTTTTTTGATAATATTATTTTCTATATTATAATTCAAAGACTTAAAAACATCCATATTTTGTTGTGCAAAATTTGATATCATATCAACACCTAGGGCATCATTAACTGCCACATTCTCATTTCCAGATGTTGCCACCATAATGTCATTATATATAAAGTGTCCAGATCCATAATTTTGCTCCAAATATTGAGCAAGGGCCTGGCTTTCTAAGACATCCTTAAAATTAATTCTACGAAGCTGAGCATCAACAGAAGCACCACCTTTGACCAAATCTGCACTAAAGAAAACAGATTGAGAGTATAAGTTCACATCTATATTATCAGCAGAGAACGCATTATTGATTGTATAAACATCTTCTTGTCCATCCAAAACAACAGATGAAGATATCATTGCATCTCCAGATATTTCTCCTTCTGCCTCAATTTGACTATCTTTTCCAATGATTAAAACCTCTCTACCTGCAAAATCAGACAAATCAATATCGCCATCAGAGCTCATAACGCCATTGTTTGTAAAAGTTGAAGTTGCATCAACTTGAATATAATTGCCGCAATTATGAGCCATGCTACAATTAGCTGGTGCCAACTCACCATTGATTGTAATTGTACCAGTGTTTAATACATCTGAAGAGTTAATAGCTGCAATACCAATACTATTCTCGCCTTCTATCTCAATCATGCCAGTGTTTATTAAGGTTGCATTATCAGCATACATACCAAAAGAGTTATTGCCATCAACAAGGATACTTCCTTGATTTATGATAACTGAGTTATTTCTTGCATACATTCCATAAGATGTATCACCAGCAACAATAATGCCTCCATTGTTTAAGACAACAGATTGATCATCTGCCAAAACGCCATAAAGATTGTTTTTTCCTTGAATGATGATGTTTCCATCATTTTGCGCATATGCACTATAGCCGCTTGTTTTTATCCCAATTACATTAGGGGTATTATCTGCTGCAAAATAATTATTATTTATGTTAATATGATTACCTTTTGCCAAATATACATCAAGTCTTGTGTTTTCATCAATTGTTATAGCCTCAACAGCTGTTAATTTAACATCATTATCAGTATTATTCTCAAGCCCGATATTGCCAAGATTGATTTTTGTATCATTTTTTTGTGGGCTATCAACATTGGCAACAACCCCTTTCATCACACCTTTTATAACTCCGCCATCTTTGGCCGTCTCTTCAACATAGCCCAAAATATCTGCAACGTTATTTTCTTCTCCAAGTTTTGCTTCAACAACAATAACTTCTTCTTGGCTTCCATCAAATGCAACAGCAGGAATCTCTGTTTTTCCCAATGATATTGTTGTTGTAGAAGCGCATGTTCCCTGAGTTCCAGACGGAACTTCAACATTATTACCATCATCACACTTACAACCAGCTGTCGTTATCAAATAACTATTTCCGTTAATTTGAGCAGTTGTACATAAATCATCAGGACCACCAGAAGAAGAAGCACACCAAAAAGTACAGGTGCCATCATTTGTGCCATCTGGAGCATTACAGTCTTTATATGTATTATCTGCATTCAAGCAAGTGATTTCACAATGATCACCTTTATAATCTGAAGGGCAACTACAGTCATACCTAAAGGATCCATCTGAAATACAACTACCACCATTTAGGCATGGGTTTTCATTTACCTGACACCATGGCAAATCAGGCTCTGGTTCAACAGGAGGAGCAGGACATGGGCCACTTTCATAAGGAATATCAGATGTTGATGTTCCGTTATCACATGAACACCTCAATGATGATGATGCTGAATCCACATAACAAGTTCCATAATTTCCACATTTTACAGTTTCTGATGTACAGGCCAAAGGTGCAATTTCACAAGCTGTCCCACTATAACCACTAGTACATTCACAAATTGGAGTTCCAGATTCTGCATTGCAAGTTCCGTTATCTCCACAATCAACACCAAAACAGGCATCTGCAATACAAATGCCTTGCGCATTTGTAACATAACCATCTGCACAAACACACTGATTTGTTTGCACATTACAAACACCACTCATATAAGCACAATTTGTATCACCCTCACACTCGCCTTTGGGAATACATTCTCCTGTTACAACACCTGTTTCATAGCCAAAAGCACATTCACATATACCTGTTGCCTCATTGCAAACTCCGCCCGTTCCGCAATCTACGTTTTCACAAAGATCAACTGGTTCAACTGGTGGCACGTATACGTCTTCTTTGTCGTCTTCTTCAATAAATTCTTTATAACCCCAATAACCCAAACCACCAACAACAGCTGTTCCGGCCAATACTCCAAATATAGATGTTGTTGAATACTCTGCGGTTCCATAAGTCACACTTTCTCTTAATGGTACTGTATATCTAGATGCCATAAAACCTTGATATTGTGAGCTTTCAATTTGATAAACACAAGCTGGCTTTGGATTTGCGCCCGCTGCATAAAAAGTATTATAAGCTCTATAGTCACCTCTTAATATAGCCTCACAAATACCAGTATTGCCATATCTATTAACTGAGTTTACATTAAGTCCTCTTGCCATTGCATATTTTATTGAATCAAGATCGCCAACACTTGCAAGTTCATATAATTTTTCAAAAGTTTGTGGAGCAAGTCTTTGTGCATAAGCAAAGCTTATCTGAGTAAACATAAACCCAAATATTGTCAAAAACGTTACAAAACGCCTAAACTTGTTCATTTTTTTTATCATCAATTAGTTTAATTGCTCTCTGATTCTAAATTATAAATTCTATAGTATTATATTAGAGTTTAATAGAGATTGTATAGTACAAAATACAGGTTGTTGATATCTATTTCAAATTACATACAAATCATATCATATCAAGAAGATATATCGTTTAATTAAAAGTTATATTTAACATTTAATGACATTGAATAACCATCATCTGTGCCACTGTTCAAATATTTAGCAAAGTCAAAATTAACATCAATATTCATATGTGTGTATGTCACATTTGCATTAAGAACATGTCTATCTCTATCTTCTTTTCGTGGATCAATTACATAATAGCCAGAAATCCCATGAATGTTTGCATTACTACTTGCAAAAGGACTTGCAATCAACTCATAATAGGCAATACCACCAACTCTAAAGCTCAATGCTTTTTCTTCATCAATCTTAAAGCTTCTTTTCAAATACAAGCCGGCACCAACTTCAGCTGACACATTGTTAGCAGCATCAACTTCAAGCTGATTATTTTCTTGCGTCTTGCCTTGATAAACACCCAAAACATTAAATGCTAACAATGGCTCAATAATAAATCCATTTTCAAATTCAATATCTTTTCTAAGACTATTAGAAAGAGAATAAAAATAATTTGTAGTGTCAGCCTCAAAACGATCAGATCCAAGCACACGTTCATATTCCCCTACTCCCAAACCAATACTAGGAATAGAAACAAATGTATAATCATCAAATTTATAAGACAACAACGCATACAGCTGATAAACATCCTCATCTCTTGTTGAGCCTTTATCATAATCTGAATTAAGTTGTGTTATTGTTGCACCAAAACCATATCTAAAATTATTATTATATTTTTTATAAATAAATGCATATAGCGTATTTGCATGATCTCTATATCCATCATGACCTTGAGTGCTTTCCACATCAGATGTATAATAGAAATAACCAGATATCAATTTTTCATCTGCACTAAAATCTTGTTCTTTGGCAATTGCATTTTCAAGATTATAATTGATTGACTTTAATAAGTCCATGTTTTGTTGTGCAAAGTTAGATATAAAACTAATACCCAAAGCATCATTA
>CAYJOO010000013.1:0-6233 GCA_964371845.1 uncultured Azospirillaceae bacterium
GCAAGAATTTCTTTATAAGTGTTTCCAAATAAAGCATTATCACCACTCAAAGGCAAAAAGGCTCCAATTTTAACCGTAGGCTTGCCCTCTTGCTTAACTTCTTCTTTTTTGTCACAAGCAGTTACTAAAACAATTAATAATGTCATCCCTCCAAGGGCTTTACAAAGACCTTGGATTAGGGATCTTCCGCTTTTAAAATTCTTCTTCATCATCTCTCCACCAAAAGTATAGGGCGATTTATAAAAACCGCCCACAAAAATTAGTCTTCTTTTTTCTTTTCTACAATTGCAATGCCAAGCTCATCAAGTTGTGATTGGAACACATTTGTTGGCGCTTGCATCATCAGGTCTTGAGCCTTGCCATTAAGCGGAAACAATATAACGTCACGGATAATATCTTCATCCAAAAATAACATAACCAAACGGTCAACCCCAAAAGCAGAGCCCGCGTGAGGAGGGGCCCCAAATTTGAATGCAGAAATAATTCCTCCAAACTTTGAGTCAACATAGTCTTTGTCATAGCCAACCATCTCAAAAGCCTTATACATAACATCTGGCTTAAAGTTTCTTTGTCCGCCAGACAATAGCTCAACCCCATTGCACACAAAGTCATATTGATACGCTGTTATCTCTAGCGGATTTTTGTTTAATAGTGCGTCCATCTCGCCTTGTGGCATAGAAAACGGATTGTGCGAAAACTGAATAGGACATGTTGCATTTTCATCTTCATTTTCTTCAAAGAAAGGAAAATCGACAACCCAACACATTTTGAATGCGTTCTTATCAACAAGTCCCAAATCTTCTGCAACTTTATCGCGCAATTTGCCAGTAAACTTAAGGAACGGAGTTCCCTTGCCAATCATCAATAATAATGCTTCACCATCTTTTAGTTCAAATGCATCAACATTGTTTAATAGCTTAAAAATTCCTTTATCTTTGGCCAAATAAGCAACACCACCAAAGCCCGCTGTTTTTCCAAAGTCATTTAGTTTATCAAAAAACGAGCGAGGTTTGTCTGCAATATCTGCAACTCTAATTGCTTTTACTACCTTGCC
The DNA here is from genome assembly GCA_964371845.1 of uncultured Azospirillaceae bacterium. Classification (GTDB taxonomy): domain Bacteria; phylum Pseudomonadota; class Alphaproteobacteria; order RF32; family CAG-239; genus JAWXUC01. The sequence goes on from CAYJOO010000013.1 coordinate 1,055, forward strand.
CTCTTTAACCAAATTATCATAAACACCAAAGCCAGAGTTGCCAAACAAGTCAGTCAAATTTTCTATAATCAAAGGGTTTCTAAGATCTGGTTTGTCTGAACCATATTTGTTCATAGCCTCTGCAAAGGGAATGCGCATAAATGGAGCTTGATCAACTTTTTTTGCAGAGCCAAATTCATTAAACAAAGTGCCCAAAGTTTTTTCAATCACTGCAAACACATCTTCTTGATGAGCAAACGCCATCTCCATATCCATTTGATAAAACTCGCCAGGGCTTCTGTCCGCTCTTGGGTCTTCATCCCTAAAACAAGGCGCAATCTGAAAATATTTATCAAAGCCAGAAACCATCAATAATTGTTTGAATTGTTGTGGAGCCTGAGGCAGTGCATAAAACATTCCATGGTTGATGCGTGATGGTACCAAAAAGTCTCTTGCGCCTTCTGGAGAAGATGCTGTCAGAATTGGGGTTTGAAAGTCAATAAAGCCTTGCTCATGCATTAGCTCTCTTGTTCTTTTTATCACTTGAGATCTAACCAGCATATTTTTATGCAATCTTTCTTTTCTAAGGTCTAAAAAACGATATTTTAACCGCATAGCCTCAGGGGCATCATCTTCAAAAGCAATCTGAAAAGGCAACTGCTCAGCGGTAGAATGCACTTCAACACTGCTTGCAATAATTTCAACTTCTCCGGTTGGAATGTTATTATTAACGCTTTCACGCTTAACAACTTTGCCATCAATTCCAATAACCGATTCTACTCGCAATTCAGAAATTGTCTCAAACGTTTTTGTACCTTTTTCAAACACAACTTGAGTAATGCCATAATTATCTCTCAAATCAACAAAGCAAAGGTTACCGAAATCACGTTTTTTATGAATCCAGCCAGATATCTTAACTTCTTGATTAATATTTTTGGCATTTAGCTCGCCACAAGTGTGTGTTCTATACATTTTATAAAAAATCCTCTTTAAATTTTATTTAATAACTGCTATAAGATACACAAATCTATTAAGAAAAGCAAGAAATAAAATGAACATCATACAAAAAACAAAAGACTTAAATGAGTTTTGCAACAAAATAAAAAAAGAGCCATACATCACAGTAGACTTGGAGTTTTTAAGAGAAAAAACATATTTTGCTCAAATATGCCTTATTCAGGTGGGCTCAGAGATTGAGTGCGCAATTATTGATCCTTTGGCAGAAGGGATTGATTTGTCTGCGTTTTTTGAGCTTATGAAAAATAAGAAAATCATAAAAGTATTCCATTCATGCAGGCAAGATATTGAGATATTATACAATCTTTCAGGCTTTACCCCGGCTCCCATTTTTGACACTCAAATCGCTGCAGAAGTGGCCGGTTTTGGAGAAAGCGTTTCTTATGAAGGATTAGTAATTGCAATTTGCAAAGCAGAACTTAATAAAGCACACCGTTTTTCAAACTGGCAAAAACGCCCTTTAGACAAAGCTCAGCTTGAATACGCGTTATCAGATGTCACATACTTAAGAGACATCTACAAATTCTTAAACCAAAACCCAAATATTAAATTATTAAAAGATAAATTCAAAGAGTTATCTCAAAAAGAAGAATACGAGCCACAACCATATGAGGTTTATAAAAAAATAAGGCATCGTTCTCATAACGCAAAATTCTTAACCTTATTAAGAGAGCTAGCCGCTTGGAGGGAAAAACGCGCAATCAGAAAAGATCTTCCCAGAAAAAACGTCATGCAAGATGAGGTGTTATTAAATATTGCCTCAGCAAAGCCCCAAACAGTTGAAGAACTTTTGCAAATCAGAAGTATCAGAGCAGATATTGCAAATGGCAAAATTGGCCAAGAAATTTTGCAAACAATAAAATCAGCATCTCAAATAAGTGAAAAAAATTATGTAAAAATAGAAAAAGTAAAAAAAATCAAAAAAGGTTCAACTTCATTATTGGAGTTATTAAAGCTTCTCTTAAAAATCAAATCTCAAGAGATGGGCATTACCCCAAAGTTTGTTGCAACAGAAGATGACTTAATCAACTTTGCCAACTTTAATGATAAAGAAGTGCCTTTTCTAAAAGGATGGAAAAAAGACGCGTTTGGCATTCAAGCACTCGCTATCAGATCAGGTGAGCAAAAAATTGGCTTTGATCCAAGCAGCAAGCAAATTACAATTTCATAGCAATCTTAAAACAATATTAAGATATCTGATGTAATATGCTACCAAAGGATACTCATTTATGGCAGTAAATAACAACAAAGAAAATAGATCATCATCAAAACATCTCTTAAAAGAGCGTTTTGAGATAGATTATAATATTCCATTGCCAAAGTTTAATACAAACAATGCAATTGCATATAAGGCAGTTGACATATCCAACAAAAAGCAAGATTTATTTGCTTTGGTCACAAGCACAAAAACACCAGCAAGACTTTCAATGCTGCCAAACTATCAAAGCATCAAGCATTCGTCACTTATCAAATTGGTTGACTATGGCGTTGTTTTTGACAAGCATCAAGATATGCAAACAATCGCATTGATATACCAAAAACCATTGGGACCAAAGGTCTTAGACATCACTCCTGCTCAGTTGAACGCCATAAAAAAAGACAACCAAAAGCTATCAGACATTATTGCATCTTCTTTTTCAGCATTAGAAACCCTAAAAGGTCATGGCATAACACACCGAGCCATTAGGCCTGACAATCTTTATTTTGCAGACCCAGATTTATCAACCATTGTTATTGGTGATTGCTTATCTTGCTTCCCCGGATATTTTCAACCATATGGTTATGAAAGTGTTGAACAAGCAATGGCAGGCCCTCTTAGCAAAAGCAACGGCAGCGCAAAAGATGATTTTTATTCAATGGCAGCAACACTTCTTGCATTCTTAAATAACTCAGACAAGCTAGCCAATTTTGATAAAAACACAATCATAAGCAGAAAAATATCAGAGACAAGTTATAATTTTCTTTCATCTGTTTTTGACATTCCAGACAAATTTGCCCCATTGTTCAAGGCAGTTTTAGATGACAACCAACAAACAAGATGGTCATATGTTGATGTCTATAACTTTATCAAAGACAAAACACCTGAGCTCAAGCGCCCTACAAATTCAAAAGCAAAAAAATCTATAACAATAAACTCCATTAAGTATCAAAGAAAGGAGGCTATTGCATTTTTGTTTTCTCAAGATTTATCGCTTGCCATGACGGTTATAAACTCAAAAGCATTTGCAGAATGGATCAGAAAAGATGAAGACTTCTTAAACAAAGACGCCTTACTAGATATATTAAGCACTGCGGCAATACAGCAAATTGACAAAGATATATTAATTGCAAAAATTTGCATATTGCTTGCTCCAACATTGCCTATTTTCTATAAAACGCTTAAATGTTTCCCCAAAGGCTTGTATAAGGCAATGTACTATGCAAAGCAAAACACTCCCAAAGAGCTTGGCACATACATTGAGCTTATAGAAAGCGGGCTTATAGAGTTTTGGTATTCAAAGCAAGAATTCTTAAGAGCTCCTACAAATATCAGCGAGCACGCATCATTTATAAGCAACTCTGATTTGGGCTATGGCTTGCAAAGAGTTATATATGATGCAGATGATGACATCCCTTGTTTCAGCCCGCTTTTGGGTGGTGTTTATGTTTATAGCGCTGGCGGATTATTAAGAGCTCTAGAAGCCAATGCCACAGATGAAAACACTCTTTTTGATAATGGCATAATCGCATATTTACGATGCAAACTTGGCTCAAAATTTGAGGCAATTTTAAGAGAGATAAACACAATAAAAAGCAATCAAAAAAGATTGGCAATCATAAAGTTATATATTGACCTCCAAAATAGATATGGTCCAAAAAAACTGCCCAACCTAACGAGTATAATGGCAGATTATGCAGCACCTTTAATTAGTCTTTATCACAACAAAGAAACTCAAGTAGAGGTCAAAAAAAATCTGGCAAAAGCTGCCAGCACAGGTTTATTAAACAACATATATTCTGTGTTGCAAAACCCAAAAGACAAAGAGCAAGATGCCAAAAATTTTGCTCAGGCAAAAAACCTTGCTTTAAGACTAAGACTTGAAGAAAAACAAATTCAAGAAGCCGACTTTGAAAGCCCCGATGGCATAAAAAGCGCAGGCATAAAATTTGTAATGATGTTGTCTGTTTTTGTTGCTGTGTTAATGTTTGTTTTTTCATTAATGGCACACTTTAGATAAGGATATGATATGAACAAAAACTCCTTGATAAAAAAAGTTTTAAGAAAATTTAATGCACTTTCAATGTATCAAAAACTATTTACATTATGCGGTGGCACAATTATCATATATAGCTCATATTATATGCTTTTTATAATTGCGGTTGCAATGCTGCCAACAATTGTCACATTTTTTGTAAATCAAAAAAACAAAGAAAAAACTTTTACAATTGGTTTTTTTAATTTTGCGGGTGCTACTTATTGGATTATTGGTTTTTTCTTTGCATATTCATACCAAAGCATGGTATCAACATTATCAAACATGCTGTTTTGGATAAGCGCATATGGCTTTGCAGCATTAGGTGTGTTATGTTATTGCCAAATACCAGAATTTTTTGCATTCGCCTTAAAAAAGCATAATAGCAATAAACTAAAACAAATAAAAAAAACATTAGAAGATATCAAAAAACAGTGGGGTGAAATTTGAGTATAAAAAATAAATTCAATAAAAAGGGCGTATACTTTGTTGCCTTGGGTGGCGCAGAAGAAGTTGGCATGAATATGTTTGCCTATATTGTAAATGGCAAAATAATGGTTGTTGACTGCGGTTATATGTTCACTGGTGATGACTACCCCGGCATTGACTTGTCTTTTGCAGACTTTTCTTTTTTAGAAAAACATAAAAAAGACATTGTCGGCATTTTTATAACACACGCTCATGAGGATCACTTTGGTGCAATTGGATATGTTTTGCCAAAGTTGGGTTATCCTCCTGTGTATGGCACAGACCTTGCTATTGGACTTATAAAAGAGAGACTAAGAGAATTTATTGATCTTGACGATGCAAGCTTAAATATTCAAAAAAATATTAAAGCTTATGACTTTGACATATCTTTTATAAATTTGGTGCACTCAGTGCCAGAAACTTCAGCCTTGTTTATAAAGACCCCTTATGGCAACGTTTTTCATGCCACAGATTGGCGTTTT
>CAYJOO010000013.1:6243-7912 GCA_964371845.1 uncultured Azospirillaceae bacterium
AAGAGGGCATAAAACTTTTTGTTTGTGACTCAACAAACGTCTTAAAAGATGAGGTTGAATTAACAGAAGCAGAAGTCAGAAAAAATCTTATAGAACTTTTGCCAAGATTAAAAAACACGGTGGTTGCCACTTGCTTTGCCTCAAACCTCTCAAGGGTTGAAAGTTTGATATTAGCAGCTCATCAAGCAGGCAGAACCCCTGTTTTGGCAGGTAGAAGCCTTGTTACATATATGAAGATTGCCAAAGAGTGCGGTTATTTTAAGGAGCTTCCGCATTATTTGTTAATTGAAAACGCAAAAGATGTGCCCTCAGAAAACGCTTTATACATAACAACCGGCTCTCAGGCAACATATAGAAGTGGCTTGGTTAGAATTGCCAATGATGAGAGCAGAGACATAAAGCTATCCAAAGGTGATAGCGTTATTTTTGCATCCAGAAAAATTGAAGGCAATGAAGAAAAAGTTCAAACCTTGTATGAAACGTTTATCAAAAAAGGCGTTGAAGTTATATCTGGAGATGATTATCCGATCCACACCTCAGGCCATGGCGGCAAAAATGACCTAAAAAAAATGTATGAGCTCTTAAAGCCAGAAATTATTGCCCCAGTTCATGGAGAGAAAAAGTTTTTAAGAGAACACGCCATATTTGCAAAGTCCCTTGGCATTGGTGAGGTCATAAGCCTTAATAATGGTGAGGTATTACTGCTTGAAGACAAGCCAAAAATTGTAGAAACCTTAAAAACAAATGTCTTTTTAGCAGACAGAAACAGAGTTATTGCAAAAGACTCTCAATTAATTAAAAACAGAAAGCAAATAGCATTTAATGGCTCTGTTTTTATAAGTTTTGCAGTTGATGCCAACTGGAACCCTATTGATGTTAAGATATCATCAAAAGATATATTAGAAGATGAGGCATTTGCAGACTTAAGAGATGTTATTGAAAAAGAGGTTATGGGCCAGCTGCCACAAAAAATTAAGGAACTAAACAAAAGTGAGCCCAAAATAATAGATTTTGTTAGAACCTTTGTTAGAAAAAAAATCTTAAAAGCAACACAGATGAAGCCTGTGCCGTTTATTCATTTTTATAAATTATAACAAAAAAGGCGGGGTTTATCCCGCCTTTTTACTATCCCATTGTATTACATTTTGTAACACCCATAATGGTTGAGGTTTTGCAATTTTTTTCTTTATCATTGCGCTCTTGTTTTCTTTGATAGATTGTATCTGTAACTTTTTGCCCAAATTCTTTTGAGCTACAAAATTTTTTGTTAACACATTCTTCTTGGGTTAGCATTGCCGCATCTCTTTTTGAAATCTGAGGGGCATATTTTACATTTTTCAAATTTTTTAATTTATTGGGATCAACAATCACAGGTGGTTGCAAGGGTGCAAAGGATCCCAAGCCAAATCCTGCTTTAATTTCTCTTGCCTTAAGCTTTGTAATAATGTCTTGTGTTGGGAGCTTAAAGTCATCAAACTCTTCAGAGGTCATGTCTTTGGCATTGTCCAAAAGAACCGCAACAGCCATGTCTAGATTTTCTGCGCCATCTAGTTTTTCCACGAGCTCTCTAGCATTTATCTTCATTACCATCTCACACCTCCTACAATAATACTTTTATATGTATATCATAACACAAAAAATAGATGTTTGCAAGAGTTTTGGGTTATAC
>CAYJOO010000013.1:7922-18740 GCA_964371845.1 uncultured Azospirillaceae bacterium
CCTTCAACTTCTTCAAAAATGCTGCTATTTTTTTGTTCCACTTAAACCCATCTTCAGGTTTTGGTTTTGAGCCAAATAGTGATTTTGGTATCTTATCCAACTCAATTGGCGCAAAGATTGCAGGATTCGTTGTAAGGGTCTTCCATGCCCCTTCAGGATCCTTTGCTGCAACCTTAAAGTAGTTTAGTATCAATCTCTCTGCATCTATGGGCAGCTTTTTCTTTTTAATAGCTTCAATATATTTATGGATTCTTTCTCGTCTTAAGTTGTGCTCTTCATTAATCTTTTGTTCAAGATGTTTTTTCTTCGCCCCAATCAAACGGGTTTGATAAGCAATATCACAAGCCTCAAGCTCAATTAAGATTTCAACATAAGAAATCAGCGCATCTTGCAAAATAGGGTCAGAGGTCTTTTCTGCAAGCCCTAATATCTGCTCATCAGATGAGTTCGGATGAATTTCTGATATTTGGTTTGGATATGTCTCAAGCATTATAATCCACCCCAAAAGAGAATCTCTTGTGAAGTTTTCAATCACATTTGGCTTATATCTTGGCAACAAATCCTCTTGACTTACTGCAAATTCTGGCATTGTTGTTCTTTGATATTTTTCTGCCATATCAGAGGTTGCTGTTGTATATGATATCCACGCTTTTATAAGCGCTTTCTCTTCTTTTTGCAATTGCGGATTAATTGCAGGCATTTTTTTTGTTTCTATTTTTATTTGGGCACTTGTTTCGGTCTCAGGTTCTTCTTGCACAATGTCCGATTTCTTTGAGCTGAGTACGCCACCTGTATCAACATCTTTTAGCTCACTGTCTATAAAGTCTTGCAACAACTTGTCAAAATCATCAATGTCTTGAACTTCACTCATTTTTTTGCCTCGTTTATATATATTGTAGATATTATGTTGTTTGTAGAATCTAATACAACAATTCTATCTTCAGCCCCTCCATTGATTAATATGAAGGTTTTGTTGTCATTATGTGTAATTGAGTCAATCTCAGATCCGCTTGGTTGTCCAAGATAAACTTCTTTTTTTATTGCCTCAATGCTTCTTCCTGATTTTTTAACAACCAAAGAAAGAGCAGTTAACGTCCCCATTATTAATAAAAATGTTAGGGCGAATACAATTATTTTTATTGCTTTTAATTTATTCATGTGTCTATATTATAACTATTATGACAGAAGACAACATTTTTTTTATAGCATCTGCAAAAAATATCGATTCTAAAACAAGACTTGATAAGTTTTTGGCAAACAGCTTAAAAGACATCTCAAGAGCAGGCATCCAAAGACTGATTACCCAGGGTTATGTTAGCCTTGATGATGAAATCATAACCGATAAAAATTATAAAATAAAAGAAGGTGATAGTTTTTCTGTAATTATCCCCCCCCCTCAAGAAGCCGACCCTCTACCAGAAAATATTGACATTGAAATAGTTTATGAAGACAAAGATATAGTTATTGTCAACAAACCATCTGGCATGACGGTTCACCCTGCTCCAGGGCAGTGGAGTGGCACTCTGGTTAATGCTTTGTTATATCGCATCAAGGATTTATCAGGCATTGGTGGCATAAAACGACCAGGCATTGTTCATCGTATTGACAAAGATACATCGGGATTATTGGTTGTTGCAAAAAATGATATAGCTCATCAAAAGCTATCAGAGCAGTTTTTTCATCATACAATTCAAAGAACGTATTTCGCTGTTTGCAATGGTTTGCCCAATCCCTTAAAAGGAAGTATCGAAAAAAACATTGGCCGCTCAAGGTTTGACAGACAAAAAATGGCAGCTCTTGAAGCTGGCGGCAAGCACGCCATAACACATTATCAAACAATCTCAAGCAATAACGGAGCAAGCTTAATAAAGTGCAATCTAGAAACAGGCAGAACCCATCAAATAAGGGTGCACATGGCAAGCATTGGCTGCTCACTTATCGGTGATAAGATTTATGGCAAAGGCAAAATAAGTTTTTCAAGACAAGCTCTTCATGCCAAATCTCTTGGTTTTGTTCACCCAACAACAGGGCAAGATATTTATTTTGAATCAGATTTTCCAAATGATTTTGCAGAGCTTATAAGCGAGCTATCATTAAGCACTTAATTTTTCCATCTCAGCAACAAATTCAATTGCATCTTTGTAGATATAATCAATGTATTCGTGCTGCTCTTCATTTTCACGAGAGCTTATTCTAACAGTGGTTATGCCAATTTGCTTGGGGTATTTGTGGTTTGAATAACTATCATCAACAAAAATACAATCTTTTGGATCTGCACCAATTTTTTCGCATAAAAAATAATAAACATTTGGTGTCTCGTTTTTCTTTAACAAGCCAAAGTCTTCAATAGAATATATCTTATCCCTAAAAAATGCAAACAAGCCAATTTTTTTTAAGGTGCTTTCAATAAGTTTTTTGGGAGCATGAGAGAATACAAATTGGTTTTGTGGCAGGCTCTCAAGTCTTGATAAAAGATTGTCATATGGTTTGATCAAGCCAATGGTCAAGTATTGATGATACGCCGTATATAAGTCAGCCTCATCAATCCCATATTCTTTATAAAATATTTGGCCGCCGTCTCTATATTTTTTATACGACTCTTTTACCATCTCTTTAACTTCTGCATGCCCAAGTTTAACACCCAAATCTTCAATCAAAGCTCTGGCCATTGCACTATCCATACAGTCATGAATTTCTGGTGTTTGTTTATATAGTGTGTTATCCAAATCCCAAATAATATTGTTCTTTTTTAATAAATCATTACTCATAATTAAAACTCTCTTCTATACGCAGGCTTATATTCCAAAACTCTTTGTGGGTTATAAACAAAAATATTTGTTATTTCTGGAATATTTGCGATTCTTTTTTCATAACCTTTGTCTTCCATACAAACTCTATACTCTCTTGGGTTGACATCTTCATCGGCTCTAAGTGAGTTGATTATCAAAGGTTGCGCCCCTCTATATGGTACATATGTTGCCCAAACTCCTCTTGTTGAGTGCCAGTCCACAATAATCTCGTTTCTGGCTTCTTCTGAATAAAACCAGCTAGAAACATCTGGCCAAAACTTCAAGTCTTCTGCATTGCGCAAACATTCTGAGTGATCTCTTGAAAATTTTTCAACACCCGTCTGTGGTCTCTCCCAGTGATACACAACTTGCCCTTGATCTGCCTTTGATAGCAGGGTGCATCCTGATGCTGTTGCCAAAATAAAAAATATTATAATCTTCTTCATACTAAAAATCCAAATTTGCATAATGTTTTGAAGGCAAAATGCCTTTTATGTTATCTTTTAATAGTTCCTTAAACGATGGTCTAGACTTAATTTTTGCATACCAAAGCTTTAAGGTTTTGCACTCTTGCCAAGAGATTTCTCCCAAATAATCAAGCAAAGATATTGCCGCAGCAGCGCTTATGTCTGCCATAGATATTGTCTCCCCGCCCAAAAAAGTGCTTTTTTCTAAAACCCACTCCATGTATGATATATGAAAGCTCAAATTTTTTGCCGCAGCATTTAATATTTTTGAATCTGGAGTTTTGCCAAGACCAAACCTTTTGTGCACTTTTTCATAAACAATAGGCTTGCAAACTTCAGGATAAAATTTGTTATCAAACCAGTCAGTTAATCTTCTAATTTCAGCTTGTTGTTTTATATTGCCATAAATTAACTTTGGCTCAGGTCTAATGGCATCCAAAAACTCCATCAATGCATAGTTGCCACAAATTGCGCTGCCATCACTCACCAAAATAGGCAGTTGCGATGCTGGGTTTAGTTTTATTGCATTTGCAGACAAATTCCATGGCTCTTCAGACTTAACAGAAAAAAGCATTTTTTTCTCATTCATAATTATTCTAGTTTTTCTAGACGCATAGTCTGCAGGATGCTCAATTAATAAAACCATTTATTTATTCTCTTCCCTCATAAAGTTTGGTGCACTAACACCTTTATACCTTATCTTAATATCATTAATTATTTTTATCAAGTTTTCTTTTATTGTTTGCTTTGTTTTTTCTTCTCTAAGATATTTTTGATAAAATTCCAAAAGTTTTTGATGCTGCTTGCTTTGTTGATATATGCAAATAAAAACAGGCACATCCCAAAGGGCTTGTTTTGATATTATTACATCTTTTTGAATACCAATTTTTGCAATTTGTGCAACACCATAGTAATAGTTTGAGAACGCAAAATCAATCTCATCATTAAACAATGCCTCAAACATGTTATAATAGCCCTCATATTCTTTGGGATTATATTTTTTTATCTCACCACTAACATAGTCAGAAAAAGGCTCTGTTTTATCATATCCACCTCTGAGTTTTTCAAGCTCTTTTATGTTTTGTATTTTAGCACCCTTGCGAGTTATTATACTAATTGGAGAGGTAAAAACCGCAGGATAAATTTTATCATATCCCCTAAATTTTTCTGTCTCAGAATAACAACCAATAAACACATCGTTTTCCAATTTGCTTTGATCATCAATTTCATAATTTACTAGATTTGCATTTTGGTTAACTGTTGTTACCAAAGTAGAAAACACACTTTTATATTCGCCATCATCCATAAAACCTATTGGCTCAAAATCAAAATAACTGCTAATTCTGACTGTCTCACTATTTTTATCAATTGTCTCATCAAACAAAACAATAGCCTTAGAGGCGTTGCTCCAAGTTGCAATAACAAACAGTATTATATAAAAAAAATTCATGCCAACTCCTTTATTTCTGCCTTGATTATATGCAAAAATATCAAAAAATCAATAGAGATGCAACTTTATAAACATTTATATAAAGGTTTTTATCTCACAAACAAAGTTTGCAAAGAAAACCTGCATAACACATTTTGTAGAAGATTTGCACTCCACCAATGCATTGGCCATTTCTATTGTGCATTCTTCAAAATATTTTGGATTAAACACTCCAACAAAAAACACAATCATATAAAGGGCAAATATAATGCCTATGCCAATTCCAAACCAATGATTTTTAATGAGTTCTAGCACTTTATTTGCTTTCTAGCAAGGTTTTTTCAACTTCTCTTAAAAGCTCTTGCGTGTCGATTCCAAGACCTTCTAATACTGGGCATTCTATTGCTGCACATTTAAGTCCTTTTTTGCGTGCAATTGCCACAGCATCAGTCAAATAATATTCTTCTGCGGCATTGTTATTTTTAATTTCTGATAAGATATCAAACATTGTTTTACCATCAAAGCACATTAACCCAGAATTACACAAGTCAATCTTCTTTTCCTCATCTGTTGCATCCTTAAACTCAATAATAGATGCCAACTCGCCATCAACCACATTAAGCCTTCCAAATCGAAGAGGATCTTTTGGCCTAAAGCCAACACATACAATCGCATATCCTTCACCGCTTTTTGCCAGCAAATTCTTAAATGTATCTTTTGAATAAAGAGGCTGATCCCCAAATGCAACAATCACATTGCCATCAAAGTTCTTAAAGAATTCACTTGCAGAAAGCAAAGCATGCCCTGTTCCAAGTTGTTCATATTGAATGGCGGTTTTAAGTGGGCAAACTTCTTTTCTTAATAACTCTCCATCAGGAGCTGTCACAACAATAATGTCATTTAGCTCAATTGATGTTAAAGTATCAATTAAATGTTTGATCATTGGTTTGCCTGCCAATGGCATTAAAGCTTTTGGCAAATTGCTGTTCATTCTTGTGCCTTTTCCGGCAGCAAGCAATATAATCATATTTTTTTTCATTTATTAGCTCCTTTTTAACCTTTCATATATTATATTGCTATATAAATAAACAAAAAAGGTGATATTATGCAAAAACTTTTTTTTACAATATGTTTCTTATTTAGCGGATTTGCCAACGCAGCCGTTATATCAATTACATCTCCTCAACAAGCGGAGCAAATTGTTGCAGCCCGCCCACAAAACAACGTTAGCAGAGATTATAACAACCTTTCTCAAGAAGAATGGGCAGATTTTTTGCAAGAGCGTTTTGAAAAAGTAAGGGTTGAGGCAATTCCCCTAAGTGCCAGAAACTCCGCTGCAGGGACAACAAGCGCTGAGCCAGCAGAAGAATTGATAGAAGACAACAAAACACAAGAAAATCTTTTTGAAAAAATGTATAAAGACGCCATAAAAAGATTTGACCAATCATCAAAGGCCGCGCCAACACTATCACAACCTTTTCAAGCTCAGCAAAATGTTAATTATCAGTCTTCAAAAGACTCACTTGGTTTTCCAACCTTATCTGTTAAGATCCCAGATTTTAATAAAGTAGTAAAAGTTCCTGCACAACCACATATCCCTTATTTTTTCTCAGATATTGAAGTTTTATCTTCAGGTGCAATGCTTATAGAAGAGACAATCCTTGTCTTAAATAACAGCGCTCAGCCATATCAAAAAGTTATATCAAAATATTTAACAAACAGAAACAATGGCAAACAAAAGTTAAACGTTGATCTTTTGGGCGTGAGCATAAACGGTGAACCTGTTGACTATGAGATAAAAGAATCTTTTAGCAAATTGTTCATGGCTGCAAAAAGCAACCAAAGACTTCCATCAGGGGTTTATGAATATAAGTTTCGTTATGTAATAGAAAACAACTTCAGTAGCTATAAAGATGTTGATGAATTTTTGTTTAATATTGTAGGCTATAACACATTATTAATCTCAAGAGCAGGCGCAGTAATTAGTTTTCCAAAAGAGTTTGGCATCATAAACGAGAGCTCTGTGATTGAGTTTGGAAACACCTTAAGAACAAGCAGTGTTGCAACACTTAGTTTATATCCAAACACAACAGCATTCATCTCTACGATTCCCATATTGCCAAGTAATAGTTTTTTTGTTATCTCTTCAATTCAAAAAGATGGCATAACTTCAATTAGCTTTTCTACTTCATTTTGGTCTTTTGTTAACTCATATTCAGATACAATTTTTGCGCTACTAGGCTTTTTGGTCATTTTTGGGGCATATTTATTATCAGCAAAAGAAATTGGCAAAAAAAATTCAAAGCAAAGCATTAGCATCAAAAAAACAGCCCCAATGCAAAGGCTTTTGTTTAAGGATGTCTGTGATATAACATCACTGGGCGCATTTATTTTGGAGCTATACAAAAAGAATATAATAGACATCATAAAAAATGATGACACAATTTTGCTTGTAAAGAAAACAGATCAAATAAAAGGCTTGCAAAAATATGAAAAGCAATCCTTGCAAGAACTTTTCTCAAATAAAGAATCTGTTCTTAGCATAACCTCTTATAACATCTTAAAATTAAAAAGAGCGCTTCAGCAATTAAGCAAAGGGCTTTCACGTTCACTACAAAGCTTTATATATAAATTAAACGCAAGGTACATTCTCTTTAGTAGTGTTATGTTGTGTGTCTCAATAATAGGTGTTGCAAGTGGGCACATAAACTCATATCAAGTGTTTATTGTTTGCATAATAATATCAACAATTTTTTGTGTGTTGGCATTTGCTTTTTGCATAAGAATAAAACAAAAATATGCAAAATATGCTTTGAGAACAACTTTGGCATTAGCTTCTTTGTTTTTATGCCTACTCTTAAGCAACTTTATTAGCACAGCTGCTAGTGTTTTTATTTTATCAAGCATTGCAACAATATTTGCATATTCAAAAATATTTACTCAAAAAAGCGGATTAATCCAAAATTATATCAAAGAAGTTGATGCATATAGATCATCTCTAGAAAAAAATATTGCAAAAAGTTTGTCACCAAAAGATGCATTAATCCAGCAAGCAAACATTTTTGCACTAGATTTAACTGAACTTCTTGACAAGTACAGCTCAAATGAAAATAATAAAACAAACTTAATCAAAGAGATTATAAATATATATAATAGGAAAAAATAAAATGAAGAAACTCTTAGGCATTATCTTAACTCTTGGCATTCTTGTTAGCATGCCTGCTTTTGCACAAGGCACAAAGGCTGTAGATCTGCCAGCTCATTTTTCAGGCTCACTTAGTAGTATTGATTATAACAAAGTAACAAAAAGCTTAAACTTAATAGAAGATCAAGCAAAAAAAAATAGCCTAAGCGAGGAGCATATTCGCCAATATGTGCAAGACTTAAGACAATCAAGAGTTATTATCCAAGATTACAAAGAAGAACTAGGCATAAGCTTAAAGACTGCAGAAAAAAGAATAGAGCTGCTTGGTTCTGCTCCAGAAGGTGATGCCAAAGAGGATCCTATTCTTGCAAAAACCAGACAGGAGTTTCAAAAAGAGCAACTTGATACCAAAGGTAAAATAGCAACATTAGACATAATGCTTGCAAAAATAGAAGAGGTTGACAACTTAATCTCAAACATCAAAAGCCAAGAGCTTTTTGAAGGACTTTTAGATAGAAAAGAACCATTAATATACCCTGCAGAATTTTTTCATTCAGGAAAACTGTTTGTTTCTTTTGTAATAGACGTTATCAAATCTCCACTTGATTGGTATGACAACTTGGATCAACCAAAAAAAATAAAATTTAAAGAAGGTTTGTTTCCGGTTTTATTAATTATTTTTCTTTCTTTGTGGATTGGTGTTTATTTGCGATTGTTTATAATGCGCCACTTTGGCTACAAAAGAGATATTGAAAACCCAAGATATGGCAACAAGGTGGTTGCAGCAATTTTTGTTGCAATTGCATATGGCGTAATTCCAGCAACAATTGTTGGCGGTTTTTTGTTTTGGAACGTAACGCACAGGGTTATAACATCAGGTTTTTTTGGGCTGATATTAAACTCATTATTATTTTATGGCTTGTTTGTTATTTTGGCCAAAGCGTTTGCCAGAGTTGTTTTTGCGCCGTATAATGAAAAATGGCGCTTAATTAACGTCTCTACAGAAAAAGCAAAAAAAATCACATCGGCACTATATTTTACAATCGTAATGGTTGGCGTTATGGCCTTTTTAGAAAGCATTGTCATAAAAGCAGAATATCCAGCAGACTTAATCTCTTTTATTGGAGCAATGAGCGGTGGCGTTAAAGCTTTTTGCATTATCTTAATTACCAAAAGATTCTTTTTAGAAGATGTCCCAGTACTTCCTGATGATGAAGATGAGTTGGGGCAAGAAGAGCACGTTAGCATGGCTTTCAAGGTCACTATTGCATTGACTGTTTTTGCATTTGCTGCTTTTATGCTGTCAATATTTGGTTATCCATCATTGGCAACATTTATATTAGACAAGTTTATCATAAGCTGTTTGATAATAGGTGGTTTTATAATCTTAAGAACCGCAATAAAAGAGGTGCTGCATCGCATTTTGTTATTAACATTTTGGTCAAAAACTTTCCGCCTTCGTCGCAAAATGATCCAAAAGCTGGATTTTTGGCTGTTCTTAATCGTTGAGCCAATTATAGTTTTCTTGGCATTGTTTGTAATACTTACTGTTTGGGGTGTCTCAACCAAAATGCTTTTAACCTTAATCCACAAACTTTTGTTTGGTTTTATGATAGGTGGGGTTAAGATATCTTTGCTTTCAGTAGTATTAGGATTTGCAAGCTTTTTTATAACCGTTGCATTATTTAAGATGTTAAGAAAAAAATTGATGTCAAACATTCTATCAAGAATGGACATTGATGACGGTATCAAGCACTCTTTAGAATCTGGTTTTGGTTTTGTTGGCTTTATCTTAGCACTGCTTTTGGCAATTGTTGTAATGGGCGGAAGCCTTACAAACATTGCATTAATAGCCGGTGCGTTATCGTTTGGTATCGGTCTTGGTTTGCAAAACATTGTCAACAACTTCGTATCTGGTATTGTTTTGTTATTTGAGCGCCCCGTAAAAATTGGAGACTGGGTTTTTGTAAACGGGCAAGAAGGTATCGTAAAACAAGTTAGTATAAGGGCAACAGAGCTAGAAACTTGGGAAAAATCAAATATAATTATCCCAAATGCAGACATTTTATCAAACTCTTTAGTAAACTTGACCCACACTGATAAAATTGGCAGAATTAATATCAAGGTTGGTGTTGCTTATGGCTCAGATACTCAGCGTGTTAAAGATATTCTTTTGCAAGTTGCAGATGAGCACAAAAAAATCGTAAAAAAACCTGCAACATTTGTTGTCTTCACAGATTTTGCAGATAGCTCTCTTAATTTTGAGCTAAAGACTTATACATCAGATGTAATGCATAGATTAACAGTTGCTAGTGACTTGAGGTTTGAAATTGATCGTATGTTCAGAGAAAACGGAATAGAAATCCCATTCCCTCAAAGAACATTGCATTTGGCAACTCCAATAAAGGTTGAAAATGATGAGTGATATAGTCTCAAGCATAAAATCATACGTAAAGTCAAAGACAAGGCAAATAACAGCCACACAGGCACTTAAAATTCAAGAGGAGTATGCAAAGGAACTTGCTGCCAAAAAAACTGCAAAGCTTTCATACTCCGCGCCATATTTATCAATAGAGCCACAGATCTTTGATAGCAATGTGCAAATTGCGCAATGTGCTGTTTTCAGTCTTGTACAAACAGCTATTCATACACCAAAGCACCAAAGCAAGATTATAAAACTATTAAAAAAACACGCCAAATCAGAAGAGCTTTCTGATGATATAAAAGCATATATTATAGAGCAGGTTCAAAAAATTTAACTCATTGCGATATCGCTTGCAAAATAATTTCTACAGATTATCATCATATAAAACAAAAAAAGGATAAAGCCATGAAAATCTCAGCCTATATTGTTACCTTAAATGAGGAGCAAAGATTAGAAAAAACTTTAATTGCCGCAAAAGAAGTTGCAGATGAAATAATCGTTGTTGATAGTGGTTCAACAGATAAAACAGAAGAGATTGCAAAAAAACACGGTGCAACGTTTAT
>CAYJOO010000014.1:0-18719 GCA_964371845.1 uncultured Azospirillaceae bacterium
TTATACATCAGTTATGATGGACGGTTCTTTGGCTGCAGACGGCAAAAGCCCTTCAACTTTTGAATATAATGTTGACGTTACAAAAGAAGTTGTATCTCGTGCTCACGCTGTTGGCGCTTCTGTTGAAGGTGAACTTGGCGTTATTGGCTCACTAGAAACTGGTGAAGGCGAAAAAGAAGACGGCCACGGTATTGAAGGCAAAGTTTCAAAAGACAAACTTGTAACAGATCCAGATGAAGCATTAGAATTTGTAAAATTAACAAACGTAGATGCATTAGCAGTTGCGGTTGGAACATCTCACGGTGCTTATAAATTCACCAGAAAACCAGATGGAGAAATTTTGGCTATTGACATTATTGAAAAAATTCATGCAAAATTGCCAAACACTCACCTTGTTATGCATGGTTCTTCATCAGTTCCACAAGAATTGCAAGATTTGGTTAATGCTTATGGCGGTGCAATTCCACAAACTTATGGTGTGCCTGCAGAAGAAATCATCAGAGGCATCAAATCAGGTGTGCGTAAAGTAAACGTTGACACAGATTGCCGTTTGGCTATCACTGGCGCAATCAGAAAAGTATTTGCAGAAAATCCAAAAGAATTTGACCCTCGCAAATATCTTGCTCCAGCAATGGCAGAAATGCAAAAAGTGTGTGAAGAAAGATACAAACAATTTGGTGCCGCAGGACAAGCAGACAAAATCAAATGTGTATCATTGTCAAAAATGGTTGAATATTACAAATAATATATAATCATCCACAATCAAGGCGATAGTTTTTCTATCGCCTTTTTTTTATAACCGATTCTACCAAAAATCAACCTTTTGTATGTATGAAACTTTTGTTACAGCGCAATATTTGATTAAATATCAAAGGGTTATCCAACTTTTGCGCAACAATATTTCCCTTGCGATATTTCTTTTTTTGAGCTAGAATAAAAGGGTAGATAAAAAATTGTACTAACATTAAGGAGAAAGACAATGACTTTTATTAAAAATAACATATGGACAATAGCATGTATTGCAATCATTGCAATCCTTACTATGGCAGGTGATGCATCTGCTCAAACAATTTCAACAAATTCATCAATTGAAAACATTGCCAAAAACAAAACAGCAAGTGTGTTTGCAGCAGCAAGAAACATCATGTTTGTAGTTGGTGGTTTTGGCTTGATCGCAGTTGCATTTATGGCAATTGCTGGTAAAGTTCAATGGAAAATGGTTGCATCAATTGGTATTGGTCTTGGTATCATTGCCGCTGCATCAGCAGTAATCAACTACGCTATTACAAATGATGGCAACAGCAAAGCTTATGTTGACTACGGTGACACATTAGGAAACTAATATATAAGGCAAAAGGAGTTAATGATATGAAAAATTTGACAACAATATTTATAACATTGCTCCTTTTTGCCATGCTTATAACAAACCCTGCCCTTGCTGCAGATACTACAGAAAGCGGAGAGCTTTTTGCAGACTTAATTGCAAAAGGATCAGAAATATTCATGGGCATGAGAGACATTATATATGTTGTCTCTGGCTTTGGAATTATTGGTGTTGCTATTGGTGGTTTTTTTGGCACCATAAATTGGAAATGGCTTGGTGCTATTATGATTGGATTGATGGTGCTGGCATCAACCGCTGCATTAGTTCAATATATTACTGGCGCAGAAGTTGGCAAAATAGAAGATACCTTAAAATAAAACAAAGGAGATAAAAAATGAAAAAAATATTATTACAAACACTTGTAACATTTTTTATGTGTTTTGTTTATTCCTCTTTTGCCTTAGCACAAGATGGATCTGACAGCACAATTTTCACAGCTGTTTTAGGCAAGTCTGCAGAAGTATTAACCTCTGCCAGAAACATATCTTTTGTTATAGCAGGCTTTGGTTTAATTGCTTTTGCGTGGGCTGCAATCTTCGGAAAAATTTCATGGAAACATTTTTTCAACATCGGAATAGGGCTTTTCTTGTTAGCTGTAATGGGCGGTTTTATTAGCTTTATGGTTACCAAAGACGGAAACTCTAGCAGTCTTAGCTATGGTTCACACATAAATGATTATTACACTGACACCATAACAACAGCAGGTAGCATACCAACGCCTCCTGTTCCAAACGGAACCACTGGAGATACAACAGGTGAAGAAACATATACAGATAAAGATGGCAACAGAGTAACACAAACAACCAATGAAGATGGCTCTGTAACGACAACAACATCATACAACAATGGTGGCCAAAAAACAGAGACCACAAACCCAACTGACGGAAGCTCCACAACAAGAGAGGTTTTATCAGATGGCACAATCATCAGCACAAATGAAGATGAAAACGGCAATACAAATATCACAACAGAGCATCCAGATGGCTCAATTACAACAAAAGACATTCTTGCCGATGGCACATCAACCACCACAACAAGAGACAAGTTTGGCGATGTCACAGAGGTTGTAGAAGGACAATCTGTTGGAGGTGGACTGACCTCAACACAAACCACAACATATGAAGATGGTGACATAAAATCAGAATCAGATGGCTTTACATATGCTCCAGACGCAGTAGGAGACCCTACCGCTGGTCAATCTCAAGAGCAAGGAGATATAACAACTCAAGAAGCCGCTGATGGCACCATCAAAACAACAGAAAAATTTGATGATGGCTCAAAAGTTGTAACCATAACAAGTCCAAATGGTTCTACAACAACCACAGCAACCAGACCAGATGGTTCAACATTAACCACGGTCAGAGACAAAAATGGCAACGTTGTTTCAACCAATGCACAACTCTCTGATGAATACAAAGAGCAAGCAGCAATGCAAGAAGAAATCAACAAAATAGAAGATGAGATTGCAAAAGAACTAGAATCTCAAGAACTTGTTGTAGAAGATGCAAACCAAGCATTAGACGAGCTATTAGAACAAGAAGACGCATATGCAGCAGACGCTTGCGGAAGCCAGCAAAGAGCATATGACACAGCAAGTGCAAAATCATGCTCATCACCACAAGAGATGGCAAACTCAGGCTTAAGCACATTAAATTCTGCAAAACAAACTCTTGCAAATGCATATCAAGCTGCAGATAATATAATCACAAACAAAAGAGCAGAAATCGCAAACTACAATGCTCAAATATCTCAATTAGATTTGAGCAACACAGATAGCTCAGAGGGCAGAACACTAACAGATAATGACTTTGCAAATGCAAAAGCAACAATAGAATCAATTGAGGCTTTAATTGCAACAGCAAATGCAGAAATCCAAAAACAAGAAGATGCAAAAGAAGCAGCCGATAAAGTATATGAAAAAGCTGTAGATGCTTATGAAGATTCATATGATCAAAATTGCGATAAAATCAATGATGAAAAAAAATCAACACAACAAGCGCTTGATAAATGCATAAGCGATTATGAAAAAGCATATAAAAAAGCAAACTAATAAAAAAGGGCGGAGATAATCATCCGCTCTTTTTTTATAATTAATAACCGCAAAAAAATCTTGTCTTATTATATTTTATTATATATCCTATCAAAACAATAGGAGAGCAATATGACAGACATAAAATTTGAAGAAGCCATCAATCAACTTGAAGAAATCGTAAAAAATTTAGAAAGCGGAAGAGTTAATCTTGATGATGCAATAACATCGTATGAAAAAGCCATCACCTTAAAAAAAATCTGCCAAGAAAAATTAAAAAACGCAGAACTAATAATCCAAAAACTAGAGACATCAAAAGACGGAGAAGTAATAAAAACGGAGTTTGATGATGCAAGCACTTCTTGATTTTTCAAAAGAGTTCAACACTCACCTCCCCTCTTTTTTTGCAAAACCTAATGGCAAAGAAAAAAAAGTAATAGAGGCAATGGAATACGCTGTTATGAATGGAGGCAAAAGGCTTCGCCCTTTTTTGCTTTTTCAAACAGCATCATTGTTCAACAAAACTTTTGATGACATCTTACCAACAGCTGCAGCATTAGAAATGCTCCACACCTATTCTCTCATTCATGATGACCTACCAGCTATGGACAATGACAACCTAAGAAGAGGCAAACCAACCTGCCACATAGCTTTTGATGAAGCAACAGCCATACTAGCAGGAGATGGCCTCTTAACTTATTGTTTTGAGCTTATGGCAAACCAAGATTTATCAAACGATATAAAAATAAAATTAATCGCAATGCTATCAAACGCAGCAGGCGCTTTCAACGGAATGATTGCAGGCCAATCCTTAGACTTGCAGGCATCATCGCCTGAAGACATCAAAAACATAGAAGTCATGAAAACAGGTCGCCTGATTCGCTATGCCATAGAAGCCGGAGCAATTATCGGAAATGCAACCCAGCAAGAGCAAAATGCTCTTATCTCATATGGCACAAAAATTGGCCAAGCCTTTCAAGTATCAGATGACATATTAGATATTATTGGCAATCAAGAAAAAATGGGCAAAACTCTAAAAAAAGATATAGACCAAAACAAAATAACTTTTGTTTCTCTATATGGCCTTGAAAAAGCTCAACAAATTGCAGCTGAATTAATTAACTCAGCCATCGAAGATATTGCTTTTTTTGGCCCAAAAGCAAAAAATTTAATAGATTTAGCAAATTTTATTATCAACCGAGAAAATTAAGCTTGATTTATCATTAATTAAGCATTAAAAATGTTATAACTTAAATTATTTTTTTATGGAGTGTGAAATGTTTTCAAAAATTTTGAGTTTTTTATCAGCAGATATGGCAATTGACCTTGGCACAGCCAATACTTTGGTATATGTCCGTGGTCAAGGAATTGTCTTAAACGAGCCATCAGTTGTTGCAATTGAAGAATACCGTGGCAAAAAACAAGTTTTGGCCGTAGGTAATGAAGCCAAACAAATGTTAGGTAGAACCCCTGGCAATATATCTGCAATTCGTCCATTGCGTGATGGTGTAATCGCAGACTTTGAAGTTGCAGAAGAAATGATAAAATACTTCATCAGAAAAGTTCACAACAGAAAAGCCTTTGCATCTCCAATGGTTATCATCTGTGTGCCATCTGGCTCAACAGCTGTTGAAAGAAGAGCTATTCAAGAATCTGCAGAAGCAGCAGGCGCAAGAAAAGTATGGTTGATTGAAGAACCAATGGCTGCAGCATTAGGCGCATCTTTGCCAGTTACAGAGCCAACAGGCTCAATGGTTGTTGACATCGGCGGCGGCACAACAGAAGTTGCAGTTTTATCATTAGGCGGCATTGTATATGCAAGATCAGTTAGAGTTGGTGGCGACAAAATGGATTCTGCAATCATCTCATACATCAGACGTCATCACAACCTCTTAGTTGGTGAAAGCTCTGCAGAACGCATCAAAAAATCTATAGGTTCAGCTCAACCTCCAAAAAAAGGCGAAGGCAGAACAATAGAAATCAAAGGCCGTGACTTAATGAACGGAGTTCCAAAAGAAATAATAATCACAGAAAAACAAGTTGCAGAAAGCTTGGCTGAGCCAGTATCTCAAATTATAGAAGCCGTAAAAGTAGCTCTTGAGCACACAGCTCCTGAACTTGCAGCAGATATCGTTGACAAAGGCATTGTTTTAACTGGTGGCGGCGGCTTACTTTCAAACCTTGATCAAGTATTAAGAGATGCAACAGGACTACCAGTATCAATTGCAGAAAACCCACTTGAATGCGTTGTTAGAGGAACAGGGCAAGCCCTAGAACAAATCAACAAACTTAAAGCAACGATTCTATCATCAATGTATTAAAAATAAGGTAAAAAGAGGTAATGAAAAGAAAGGCCAGCTTATTTATACGATTATATAAAGTAAAATCGTTGATAAAAAACTATGCTATTCTCTTTGTTTTTCTTACCTCTTTTGTTTTAATTTTAATAAACAAAACAGAACACGTTTTCTTAACAAAAACATCATCATTTACAACAGATATCATAGCCCCCATTTTAGATGTATTCATATTCCCCGCGCAAATGCTTGCAAAAGGATATGACAATTTTATTGAAGCAAAATCCAATATAGAAATAAACAAATCTTTGCAAGATGAAAGCAAAGAGCTTGCTGTTATAAAAAACAAGCTAGCTGCCTTAGAGGTTGAAAACAAAATACTTGCAAATATGTTAAACTACAAAAAACAACCGCAAGAAAAATTCATCACCGCAAGAGTTATTGCAGAAGAAGAAAGCGCATTCTCTCAATCATTGATAGTATATATTGGCAAAGATTCAAACATCAAAAAAGGACAAGTAGTTTTATCAAACAATTCCTTGGTTGGCAGAGTTGAAAACGTTGGCAAATTATATGCAAAAATATTGCTTGCAACAGACATCAACTCAAATATCCCAATTATGATTCAAAAACAATCAACAAGAGGCATGTTGGTTGGCAACAACAAACAAAAACCATTAATAAAATTTTTGCCAATTGATGCCAACATCAATATCGGAGACAACGTTACAACATCTGGTGTTGCTGGAATATTCCCCTCAGGATTGGTTATCGGCAAAATATCTTCAATTGATAAAAACAACGTAAAAGTCAACTTAAACGCAGACTTCACAACACTTGAATACGTGCAAATTGTGGACTACCAACTATGAGAAAGCAAGATACCTCCCCTTTTTCAGATCAATTCCCGCTTATTATTACAGTTGCTTTGTTATTAAGCTCATATATACCATCATCAATAATAATTCCACAAAACATAAGACCTCTATTAGCACTTGCATCAACATTTTTTTGGCTCACCCACAGGCCTGACTTGTTTGGCCTGCTTGCTGTTAGCATCATATCTATAATAGCAGATACCATCACATCAAGCCCATTTGGCTCAAATCTTTTGATGTTTTTTGCTCTATATACTTTAGTCAACAGATTTGAAAAATTTTTTTATAACAAAACATTTTTAACTTATTGGTACGGATTTATATTAATATCATTTGCAGCCATATTCTTAAAATGGCTAATACTCTCAATTTATTATGCTCAAATGTTGCCGCTAACTCCTGTATTTTTTACATACTTAACAACAATTTTCACATATCCACTAGTTAGCATATTCAATGCAATTATTCAAACATACATGAGGCAAGCTGATGAATAGTGATAAGGCCAAAATATTAATCCATAGAGCATTAATGATTTTAGGTGCAATGTTATTTGCATTATTTATTATCATCATAAGATTGTATTATCTGCAAATTTTCTTATCAGAAAAATACACCACAATGGCAAATGACAACCGTATCACAACCAGAATATTGGTCCCACCAAGAGGGCGTATCTATGACAGAAACGGCGTTACAATTGCAAACAATGCCCAAAATTTTCAGGCCTTAATAGTTGCAGAACAAACCCAAGATATTGACAAGACATTGCAAGCATTCTCTCAAATAGTAAACCTTGATGAAGATGAGATCAAAAAAATCAAAAAAGAAATTAAAAGCCACAAAAGTTTTGTGCCCATAAAAATAAAAGAAAAATTAACCTGGGAAGAAGTCTCTGAAATCTTATTAAACATAACAGACTTGTCTGGAATTATCATTGATGAAGGTCTTTCAAGATATTATCCACACCAAGAGTCAATGGCTCATTTATTAGGCTATGTTGCTGCAGTATCAAAATCTGATAAAAGAGATGATCCATTGTTTAATGTACCAGGCTTTCAAATTGGCAAATCAGGCATAGAAAAAATATATGAAGACAAACTAAGAGGCAAAAGTGGATACTTAAAACAAGAAGTCAATGCCGTTGGTCGCATCATGAAAGAAATAGAAAAAAAACCAGGAATCCCTGGAGAAGATATCACCTTAACAATTGATGCTGAGCTGCAAAAATATGCATATGAACTCTTTGAGGATCAAAGCGGAGCTGCAATTGTCGTTGATGTAAACACGGGAGAAATATTAACATTTGTTTCAGCACCTGCATTCAACCCCAATACAATGTCACAAGGCATTAGCCATACAGAGTGGCAAGCACTACTTGCAAATGAAAAAAAGCCTTTAACCAACAAAACAATATCAGGGCAATACTCTCCCGGCTCAACATTCAAAATGATAACCGCAATTGCAGGCCTTGAAGAAAAAGTCATAAATACTCAAACAACTGTGCCATGCTATGGCAAAATGGTTTTGGGCAACCACCCCTTCCACTGCTGGAAAAAAGAAGGCCATGGCCATGAAGATGTCATAGATGCCATTGCCCATTCATGTGACATATTTTTTTATGAAGCAGCCTTAAAAACTGGCATTGATAAAATAGCAGAAGTTGCAAAAAGATTTGGCCTTGGCAAAAAAACCAACACCGGTTTTCAAAATGAACGAGCAGGATTAATGCCAGACACAGCCTGGAAGCAAAAACGCTTTAACGAGCGCTGGCAGGGTGGTGAAAGTGTTATCGCAGGGATTGGCCAAGGATACATATTAACAACACCAATACAACTTGCATTAATGACAGCAAGACTTGCAAATGGTGGGTATTATGTTGAGCCTTCTTTTATAAAACTCACACAAGAACAAAAAGAAAAAATCAAAAAAATAAACGTATCAAATAGCCACTTAGAAACAATAAAAAAAGGCATGTACGCAGTTGTAAATGAACGCCAAGGCACCGCGATTGCTTCAAGATTCAACCTCAATGGCAAAAAAATGGCCGGAAAAACCGGAACCACACAAGTAAAAAGAATAAGCCTAAAGGAAAGACAATCTGGCATCATTGAGCAAAAAGACCTCCCCTGGAAGTTTAGAAACCACGCTCTTTTTGTAGGCTACGCTCCACATGACAACCCCAAATATGCAATATCGGTTATTGTTGAACACGGTGGTAGTGGTTCTGCAGATGCAGCGCCAATTGCAAGCAAAATATTGCAAAAAGCCTTAATAATAGATGATAAAAAAGCAAAGGAAAATTAATGTATAAGTTTTATGAAGCAAGCTTAAAAACACAAAGCATGAGCATAAAAGAAAAAATCTCAAGCCTTAGCCTTACATATATATTTTTTATAATATTAACCGGGTTTATTGGCATTGCAATGTTATACTCTGCAGCAAATGGCAGCTTAAAACCATGGGCATTCCCTCACCTTATAAGATTTGGGCTTGGTTTTTGTATAATGATAATAACAGCATTAATAAATATAAAAGTCTTATTAAAATACTCATATTGGTTTTATTTTTTAACCCTTGGATTACTTATTGCTGTTGAAATATTAGGACATGTTGGCATGGGTGCCCAAAGATGGATAAACCTTGGCATAATTAATGTTCAACCATCTGAGGTTATGAAGATTGCACTTGTTATGGCTCTTGCAAAATATTTTCATGGTTTATCAATTCAATCAATTCAAGAAACAAAAAAACTATTCATCCCTGGATTAATGATTTTAGCGCCAACGGCCTTAATATTAAAACAACCTGATCTTGGCACATCTTTAATGCTGGTTGCAACAGCTATTACAATGATATTTATCTCAGGCGTTCAAATCTGGAAGTTTGCCCTGGTTGGTGGCTTGGGGCTTGCATCTTTGCCTGTTATATGGAATTTGCTTCAAAAATATCAACAACAAAGAGTTTTAACATTTCTTGATCCAGAAAGAGACCCCTTAGGCGCTGGTTATCATATCATTCAATCAAAAATTGCTCTTGGCTCTGGCGGCCTCTTTGGCAAAGGATATTTGCAAGGCTCACAAAGTCACTTAAATTTTTTGCCAGAAAAACACACCGACTTTATATTTACAATGTTATCAGAAGAATTTGGTCTTCTTGGTGCAGTCTTAATAATATTATTAAACGTTTTAATATTATTATACAGTTTTGCTTTTGCCTTAAAAAGCACAAGCTACTACGGAAAAATGTTGGCCATCGGTTTGACCACAAACTACTTCTTATATGTGTTCATAAACATTGCCATGGTAATTGGCTTTTTGCCAGTTGTGGGCGTGCCACTTCCATTGATTTCATATGGCGGCACAGTCTTAATTTCTATCATGACAAGTTTTGGGATAATATTATCAATAAATGTTCACAAACATCAAAATCTTGGCAAAGAATAAAATAACAAAAATTAACGATTCTTTTATTATATTTTTATATAATAATAAAAAAATTTACATAGGACTTTTGCAATGATAAATTACATCTCTGAAATCAGCTTAATAGCAAAAATTGTTTTGGCATTTTTTGCATCACTTTCAATGAGCTTGCTCTTTGGCAACAAATTAATCAAAATCTTAAGAAGCAAACAAAAAAAAGGGCAACCAATCAGAGATGATGGCCCACAAAGCCACATTATATCAAAACAAGGCACGCCAACAATGGGTGGCTTATTAATTATTGCCACAACCATCATCTCAACCCTTTTATTTGCAAGCATAACAAATCCATTTATTTGGATTGCATTAATAACTTTTGTTATTTATGGCATTATGGGTTTTGTTGATGATTATATAAAAGTTACCAAACAAACATCAAATGCAATGAGTGCAAAAACAAAATTAATAATTCAATTTTTGGTATCTTTCTTTGCAATCGCGGCAATAACATATTATACGCCAGAGCAAGCAAAATACACTATAACATTTCCGTTTATAAAAGACTTTGGCTTAAACCTGTGTTATTTTTATATACCTTTTGCAATGGTTGTTATTGCAGGGTCATCAAATGCAATAAATCTAACAGATGGTCTTGATGGATTGGTTTCAGGTTTGTTAATATTTGCATTGATGGTGTTTTTATATCTTTCATACAATATAATAGACTTCAAACCAATCACAAACGCAACAGAAATAAGCATCTTATGTGCTGCATTAATAGGCTCTTTAATAGGATTTTTATGGTTTAATTTTTATCCTGCACAAATGTTTATGGGCGACACAGCATCTCTTGCATTAGGTGCACTGATGGGCATTATATCAATTATGTTAAAAGCAGAATTTTTATTTGCCTTAGTAGGTTTTGTGTTTGTAGCAGAAGCTCTTTCTGTAATGCTGCAAGTTGGCTCATATAAAATCAGAAAAAAAAGAATATTTAAAATGGCTCCAATACATCATCATTTTGAGCAACTCGGAATGGCAGAAACCAAAGTAGTCATCAGATTTTGGATTGTTGGCATAATCTTAATGTTAATAGGTTTTATGGCGGTATCAGTATGAGTTTTTTCAAAAGGCATTCCAGAAACATCTTAGCAAATTGGTGGTGGACGGTTGATCGCCAATTATTGATTGCCATTAGTTTATTGCTGGGTATTGGCATCTTCTTAATTTTTACAGCATCTCCATCTGTTGCAAAAAGAATAGATGTTGACAGCTTTCATTTTGTAAAAAAACAACTTTTTTTTGCAATCTTTGCATATATTTTTATGATAGCCGTCTCAATGCAAAGCTTAAAAACAATCAGACGCCTTGCTTTTTTAGGATATTTTGGTGCAATATTATTAATGATTGCAACTTTTTTTTGGGGGATGGAAACCAAAGGCGCGTCAAGATGGATAGACCTTGGTTTTATTAGCATTCAGCCCTCAGAGTTTGTAAAACCTTTTTTTGTAGTAATTGCAGCATGGTTATTTGACATGCAAAAAAAAGTAGACAACTTTCCAGGCAATCAAATATCAATATTGTTTTATTGCATTACTGTTGGGCTTTTATTATTACAGCCTGATGTTGGTATGACCATTGTTGTAACATTAATTTGGGGAATGCAGTTTTTCTTGGCAGGATTAAGCCTTGCTCTGGTTGCAATCCTTGCAGCTATTTTTATAGCAATTATACTATTTGCATACTTTAGTTTTGACCACGTCAACTCAAGAATAAATCAATTCTTAAGCAATGAGAACAACTTAAGCTATCAAGTACAACGCTCACTTGAGGCTTTTGAAAGCGGCTCACTACTTGGCAGAGGCCCCGGAGAAGGAGTTGCAAAGTTAAGAATACCCGATGCTCATACCGACTTTATATTTGCAGTAGCTGGTGAAGAATTTGGCGTTTTATTGTGCCTTTTAATCATTGCAATATTTGGTTTTATTGTCATAAAAACAATGGCCAGATCCTTAAAAGACAAAAACGTTTTCATCATCTTAACCTCTGCAGGTCTTGCTGCATCATTTGGTCTTCAAGGCGTGATTAATATGGCATCCACCATGAACCTTGTACCAACAAAAGGCATGGCGCTTCCATTCGTTTCATATGGCGGATCGTCATTATTTGCAACATCAACATTGCTTGGAATGCTCCTTGCAATAACCAGAAAGAACGTCTCAGCGGAGGATAAAGATTATGAATAAAAAAAACTTAATTATATTAACCGCTGGCGGTTCAGGTGGCCACGTTTATCCTGCTCAAGCTTTAGCAGAAGAACTTGTTGAATCAAAAATATCAATTGCCTTAATTACAGACACTCGCGGCAAAAGCAATTATAAGGGGATGCTTTCTCAAATACCAAATTATTCTGTACCATGCGGTGCTTTGGTTGGCAAATCAAAATTATTCAAACTAAAAAGCTTATTTAAAACTGGCTTTGGTGTTATAAAAGCAATATTTTTATTATTAAAGCTTCGCCCAAAGTGCGTTATTGGCTTTGGCGGTTATGCAGCTTTTCCGGCTTGTTGCGCTGCAATTATAACAAAAACCCCATTAATTATTCATGAGCAAAATGCCGTAATGAGCAGAACCAATAGACTTTTGGCAAAATATGCAACAACTGTTGCCACAACTTTTAAGGACACAAAGTTTGCACCAAAAAAAACAAGCGTTTTGGTTGGGCTTCCAATCAGAAAAGAAATCATCACAGCAAAAAATAGCAAGCAACCAAAAAAAGACAAGTTTAATATCTTAGTGCTTGGTGGCTCTCAAGGGGCAACAATTTTCTCAAAAGTCGTTCCATCAGCAATCATCAAGTTGAGCAAAAAAGAACAAGAAAACATATCAATAATAGCCCAAGCAAGAGATGCAGACGCAACGGCAAGCAAAAAATTATATGCAAAAACAAACGCAGAATATAAAATATCTTCTTTTTTTAATAACATGCCAGAGTTATACAAAAACGCAGATTTAATAATATCAAGAACCGGGGCATCATCCGTTTATGAAATCGCAATAGTTGGCAGAGCATCATTATTAGTTCCGCTTCCAACAAGTGCTGACAATCATCAATTCTACAATGCGCAAATGTTAAAAGATAGCTCATATATAGTTGAGCAAAAAGACTTCTCCCCCCTAGCTGTCTCAAAAATAATAAGTGAGTTTATAAATGACAAAGAAAAACAAAAGCTATGGGAAAAAAACGCATACAACAAAGCAATCACCAATAGTGCAAAGCTTTTCAAAGACCTAGTAACAAAAGGAACGCAACATGTTTAACTTTTTCAAAAAATCACCCATAATTTCTATTTTACCTCCTATAAAAGGCAAATATACATCAAACACCAAACTATCAAGACATACTTGGTTTGGCGTTGGCGGTCCTGCAGAAGTTTTTTTTGAACCACAAGATATATATGACTTGCAAAATTTTATTATAAATAAACCCAAAAACATACCCTCATTTTTATTAGGTGGCGGCTCAAATTTATTAATCAGAGACGGTGGCATTATGGGTGTTGTAATCAAACTATCTTCAAAAAGCTTCAAAGAAGTCAAAATCACAGAAGACACCATAACATGTGGAGCAGGATTGCAAAACTCATTACTACAAAAATACTTAATTGATAATGAGATTGGCGGGCTTGAGTTTTTATGCTCAATTCCTGGTGTTATCGGCGGTTCTATTAAAACCAATGCTGGTTGCTTTGGCTCTTGCGTATCTGATTATATTATATCAGCAACAATAATTGATGAGCTCGGCAAAATAAGAGAGGTCAAGCAAAAAGACCTCAAGTTAGAATACAGAAGCTCAATGTTTCCAGAAACATGGGTTATAACATCCATCACATTCAAAAGACAACACAAGCCCAAAGATGAAATAACCAAAACCTTAACTGAGCACAAAGAATACAGAAAAAACAAACAGCCTCACAACCAAAAAACAGCTGGCTCAACTTTTAAGAACCCACAAGGTACAAGCGCATGGGAGCTCATAAAAAAAGCAGGATGCCACAACTTAAGCGTTGGTGGAGCAAAAGTATCTGAACTGCATTGCAATTTCTTGATTAACACAGGTACCGCAACTGCTGCAGATATAGAAAAACTGGGCAATGAGATCATCAAAAAAGTCAAAAAAGAAACAGGCATCACCTTAGAGTGGGAGGTCAAACGCGTTGGCGTCAAATAATATTGCAAAAAAAAACTCAACATGGCACTATAATATAATAGGACATTTTTTTGTTTTATTAATAATATTTATTGTCCTATGCATATGCGTAATTCTTAAAGAAAACTTGTTCTCAAAACAAGTAAACATCATCAAATCATCATGGTTTGAGTATTCAAAAACATTTGATATGAGCCTCGATGACATCATCATAGAAGGCAGAAAAAACGTCTTAAAACAAGAAATCTCAACAATCTTAGGCTTAAGCAGAAGCTCAAGCTTTTTGGCAATTGACAAAGAAAACATATCCTCACAAATAAAAACCCTACCGTGGATAAAAAACGTTACCATAAAAAAAACATACTTACCAAACATTCTACAAATAAATATTGAGGAAAAAAAAGTCATTGCATTATACCAAGAAAACAATCAGTTTTTTCCGCTTGATGAAACCGCGCAAATAATAAATACAAATTTTGTACCAAAGCAAGAATACATAATCGTCTCAGGACAAGGCTCAAAAGAAAACCTCTTAGACATAATGAGTATCGTCAGCACAAATGAGGCTGTTTTCAAACGCATAAAAGCTTTGCAATATATATCAAACAGACGTTGGAATATCATCCTTGATGACATAGAAAATGGCAAAACAATAAAACTACCTGAACAAAATTATAAACAAGCATGGAAAAAATTATTAAAATTAAACCAAACCAGAGGTCTTCTTAAGCGTCCGTTAACCATTATTGATTTAAGATTTGATAACAAGGTTATATTAAAACTAAATAACAACTCAAAACAAAATCAAAAAAAGGATAAAAAGAAGTGAACTACCCTTTTGGAAAATCAACAACACTTGCAGCATTAGATATTGGCTCATCAAAAGTATGTTGCCTAATAGCAAAAATTTCAAGAGACAGAAAAGTTAGCATAGTTGGCTATGGATACAATGCATCAAAAGGTATCAAGAATGGTAGTATCACAGACTTAAACCAAGCAACGCTTAGCATTTGCAACGCTGTTGAAGCAGCAGAGCAAATGGCAAATGAAAGAATAGATCGCTTAATTGTAAATATCAATTCAGACAAAATCAAAAGCAGCATAAAAACTCCAGAAATTTCAATAAGCAAAAATCGTCCAATAAATGAGACTGATATCAACAAAGTCTTAGAAAAAGGGTTATCAAAAATAAATACCGAAGGCCTTGAGCTTATTCACTGCTTGCCAACACAATATCGCCTTAACAACTCTGAGGCAATTAAAGATCCCAGAAACATCTATGCTGAAAGCTTATGTGTTGATATTTTGCTTGGAACAGTTCCTCAAATTGTGTTCAAAAACATAAATACAGTTCTTGAAAACGCCCACTTAGAAATGGTTTCATCTGCGTTTAGTGCATATGCATCATCTTTATCTTGCATTGCAGAAGAAGAAAAAGAACTAGGCGCAACCGTTATTGATATTGGTGGAGGCACCACCTCAATTACCATCTTCAAGAACGGATACCCCGTATATTTTACATCAATTCCAGTTGGTGGCACAAACATCACAAATGATATTGCCTATGGTTTGACCACATCATTTGCCCATGCAGAAAGATTAAAAACACTGCACGGGTGCGCATTCTTAACAATGGAAGATAAAAACGAGCTTATTAATGTATACCCAATTGGTCAAGAAGATGATAGCTCAATCAGACAAGTTGCCAAAGAGGAACTAATATCTATAATAGCCCCTAGGGTTGAAGAAATTTTTGAGCTTATCAATCAAAAACTATCAGAGCAAGGCTTAAAAGAAATCTCTTCTCATCGAGTTATTTTAACAGGCGGCTCATCTCAATTGGCAGGCATTTCAGAAGTTGCACAATTAATACTAGACAAACAAATCAGACTTGGCAAACCGCAAAACATTTTTTCATTACCAGAAAGACTGCGCACTCCAGAGTTTTCAACTTGTGTTGGCTTGTTAATGTTTGCAATGTCATACTCAGAAAAAAAACCAACAAAAACTGTTACAAAAATATCTGGCAACAGCATCTCAAGCATTATATCTTGGTTAAAAAAGAACATCTAAAGCAATTTTATTAATAATATATAAAGCAATTGATAATATAATATTAGTATGAAAAAGTGTCTAATACTAACAATTTGCTTATTTGTATGCTCATGCACCTATGATAATGGTGTAAGATGGGTTAATTATGACTGGTCAAATATTTTTGGCAGCTCAAATCCTGATTATGTTAGCATAAAAAAAGGAGACACTCTATACTCTCTATCAAAAAAATATAACGTGCCAATAAGAGATGTAATATCGCAAAACAACCTCAAAGCACCATACACCTTAAAAATTGGCCAGCGCCTATATATGCCACAAACAAAGTTTCATATTGTAAAAAAAGGAGATACTTTTTATAACATCTCCAAAAGATATAATGTTGAGCAAAGCTCACTTGCCAGAATAAATAAAATATCAAATACAACTAGCATAAAAATTGGTCAAAAATTAATTTTGCCTGGCTCAATTGTAACCACCAAAACATCAAATAGCTATGTGCCAGTTAAAACTGTATATAAAGCACCTGCAAAAAAATCAAGCTGGAAACCCAAAACAAAAACAACTCCAAAAACAACTTGGAAACCCAAACCCAAAACCACAACATATGTCAAACCTCGTAGTTCAAAGTTTATGTGGCCAGTTAGAGGAACTGTTATCTCAAAATATGGCTCAACTGGCAAAGGCAAAACCAATGATGGCATAAACATCAAAGCAGCAAAAGGCACAACCATAAAAGCAGCTGATGCTGGCACTGTGGCTTATGCTGGCAACGAGCTAAAAGGCTTCGGAAACTTAATATTAATCAAACACACAGGTGGTTGGATAACTGCATATGCACACGCAGACAGAATATATGTCAAAAAAGGGCAAAAAGTTTCAAAAGGAGAAAAAATTGCAACAGTTGGCACAACAGGTGGTGTTAGCCCTGCACAATTGCACTTTGAGATCAGAAACGGCAAAAAAGCCCTAAATCCACAATATTACCTCAAATAAACATAAAATATCTTGCAAATCTCAAATATAATAATATCATAAAACAAAGATCATTATTAATATTAATATATAAAACTATGGAAAAAATTATTGTAATTAGCACTTTCTTTATGTTTATAATTTTTGCTATAGCGATGTTTTTATACAATGAGCATAAAAGCATAAAGGAATGGAGAGAGAAAGAAGCTGCCTTTGACAGCCTCAATGACAATGACCTAAAAAACCTTTATCAACAAGAGCAAAACAAATTATGCGCCTTTTGGGATACAAATGAAAGATATGCAATAATAAAACATTGCATGATAAAAAGAGGTTTGTTGCATGAATAACAAAAAAACGTTGAGGAATATTCCTCAACGTTTTTTTTATCATAAAGACATAAATTAGGAAGGGTTTATCTGCAATTTTTGCGCTACAAACGCAAATACTGAGTTTTTATATAAAATTCATAGAATGAGGTTAGTAACTAAGAATTAAGGAAAACTCCGAAGGCGTGTACAATAAAGGTACATAACTGAGGAGTTTATCCGCTAATTCTGTATTAATAACCCATTATATGGATTTTATATCTCAATACCGTCTGTCTCTGAAGTCATTGG
The DNA here is from genome assembly GCA_964371845.1 of uncultured Azospirillaceae bacterium. Taxonomy (GTDB): domain Bacteria; phylum Pseudomonadota; class Alphaproteobacteria; order RF32; family CAG-239; genus JAWXUC01. The sequence continues at coordinate 17,874 of CAYJOO010000014.1, forward strand.
TTCTACAACTTCAGAATCAACACCTTCAGGAACCACAATATCCTCATCAGTTGCATTTTCAATCTCATCATCAGAGCCCATATCAGCCTCCAACATTGCAACAGATACAACGTTTTCTTTATCATCAATCCTAAACAAGGTCACGCCTTGTGTTTTTCTGCCCGCGATTCTAATATCGCAAACTGGCATACGGATTAATTTGCCGCCATCTGTAACCATCATAATTTGGTTGTCAGCCTCAATTGGGAATGAAGACACAACTTCTTTGTTTCTGGCAGACATTTCCATATTTGCAATACCTGAGCCACCTCTTCCAGTTGTTCTGTATTCATAAGAAGATGAGCGCTTGCCATACCCAGTAGATGTTACAGACAAGATAAATTGCTCATTAGCTTTCATCTCTGCAAACTGCTCTGGAGTTATCTTAAAGCCATCAAAGTTCAATTCGCCTTCTTGTCTAGACAGCTTAAAGAACTCATCTCTGATTTCAAAGTTAACTTCTGCGTGGTTTAATGTCGACATAGAGATAACTTCATCTTTTGCAGCCAACTTAATACCCCTAACCCCAACAGAGTTTCTACCAGAGAATACGCGGATATCTGTCACAGGGAAGCGGATACACTTACCAGAACGAGCTGCCAACAAAATATCTTGATTCTCATCACAAATTCTAACGTTTACAAGCTTGTCTTTATCTTCCAACTTCATAGCAATCTTGCCATTTGACTGCACGTTTACAAAGTCCATCAAAGAGTTACGTCTCACTGTTCCCTGAGATGTTGCAAACATAACAAACATATCTTTGCATTCTGCCTCATTTTCTGGCAACTTCATAATTGTTGTAAT
>CAYJOO010000015.1:0-18682 GCA_964371845.1 uncultured Azospirillaceae bacterium
CAGCGCCTATGAAATAAATGAAAAAGACTATAAAATATGCACATCTTTATTTGAAAACGCTTTGCATTACAAAGACTTGGTCAAAAACCCATTACACATCGGCAGGATCCATATTCATATTGGACAATTAAACGATATTACATCAAACTCAAACAAAGTGCGCCCCATAAAGTTTTATAAAAACGCAACAGAAAACTACCGCCTTGCCCAAAAATATATCAATAAATACAACTACTCATATGACTATGGCTATATATGCTACAGACTATCAGGATTATTATTTGCAATATTTAAGGAAAAAAACGACATTCCATCACTCAGAGATAGCGTTTTTCAACTAAGAGAGGCAGAAAAAATATTCACTCAAGTTCTCTTCCCTGATTTTTGGGCAGACATTCAAGGAGAGCTAGGATATCGCTTAAGTGTTTTAGGCTCTGCAACACAAAGCCATGAGATATCAGAGCTTGCCATAGGCTCGTATAAAAACCAACAAAAAATCATATCAGAAAAAACAGATGCCATCAGATGGGCTTATATAGAAGAAAGCATTGGGCAAATTTATTACACCATTGCCAAATCAAACCAAGACAAAGAGTTCTTAAGCCTTGCATTAGAACACCTGCACGATGCCCTATATATATTTGAAAACGCCAACATGCCAGAAGAGATCAGAAAAACAAACGTAGCAATCTTAAAAGCATCTTCTCTTTAACCTTTTATTTAACAATAGTATCTATACTGCTATTATGACAATAATTTCAACAAGCATTTTATCAGCAGATTTCATGAAACTAGGATCTGAGCTTGATAAATTAAAAAAAGCAAAAACAGATTGGCTCCATATTGATGTTATGGATGGGCATTTTGTGCCCAATTTTACCTTTGGCAGCCATATCTTAAAACAAATCAAACAAAACACAGACTTAACTCTTGACGTCCACTTAATGGTAGAAGAGCCAGAGAATATGATTGATTGGTTTATTGATGCTGGCGCCAACTATATAACATTTCATCTTGAGGCAACAAACAAAGCCCAAGAAATAATCTCAAAAATCAAAAAAAGCGGCCGCAAAGTAGGAATATCCATCAAACCAACAACAAACCCAAGATCAATTTTGCCATATATAACAGAAATTGATATGGTTTTAGTAATGTGTGTTGAGCCAGGATTCGGTGGCCAAGAATTTATGCCACAAGCCATAGAAAAAATTCAAAAAATCAGAGAAATGAGCCCAGAGATTTTAATAGAAGTCGATGGCGGCATTAATGAAGCAACTGCAAAACAAGCCGTTGCTGCAGGTGCTGATATATTAGTTGCAGGCAACTTCATCATAAATGGCGACTATGCCAAAAACATCAAAAAATTAAGAGGTCAATCATGAAGCACTCAGTAATGATAATTGAAGATGAAGAAGCAATTGCCTTAATGTTAAAATACAACTTAGAAAAAGAAGGATACACCGTTTTTATAGAAACCAGAGGCTCAAAAGCTGTTGCAGAGGTTGAAAAAAAACTACCATCAGTTATATTGCTAGACTGGATGCTTCCAGAATTAAGCGGAGTTGAAATTTGCAAAATAATTCGTTCAAAGCCAGATATCAAAAACATTCCAATCATAATGTTAACCGCAAAAGGCCAAGAAGAAGACAAAATAAAAGGACTTGGTGCAGGCGCTGATGATTATGTTACAAAGCCGTTCTCAATACCAGAACTAATGGCAAGGGTAAAAACACAAATCAGAAGAACTCCTGAAAAAAACACAGCACCAAAGCTTGTGTTTGAAGATATCACCATGGACTTAATAGAAAAAAAAGTATACAGAGGCGATGTCTTAATCAAGCTTGGCCCAACAGAGTTTAGATTATTAAAAGTTTTGATGGAAACCCCACAAAAAGTCTTTTCAAGAGAGCTTTTATTAAAAACCGTTTGGGGCGATAATATTTTTGTTGAATCCAGAACCGTAGATGTACACATCAGACGCTTAAGAAAAAACTTGAATGAATTTGGAGAAGATTATATAAGAACAGTAAGAGCCTCTGGCTACTCAATTGACAAAGATGATATAGAATAAAAGGACTACACAAATGCAAGAATACATAATCTTAAACACAGGGTTTGAAGCCATAATCAGTGGCACAATTGGCACATTGTTTGCACAAGTATTAAAATTTTTTATAAACGCAATCAAATCAAAAGAGTTTGACTATGAGCAATTGTTCACAACTGGAGGAATGCCAAGCTCGCATTCATCTGGTGTTTGCGCTTTGACCACAAGTGTTGGGCTTATTGCAGGTTTTCACTCATTGTTCTTTGCAATTTCTTTTGGCTACGCCGTTGTTGTAATGCATGATGCCGCAGGCCTAAGAAGAGACTCTGGACAAATGGCAAAGTGCTTAAACCAAATGATGAAAGACTTCTACAAAACAGATATCAAAACAAAGTCTGAACAATTAAAAGAGCTTTTAGGGCACACTCCAAAAGAAGTATTCTGGGGCGCTGTTTTAGGAATCCTGTGCTCTCTTAGCTTGCACTTTGCCCTAGGCGGTTTTTGATAAAATAACGCAGATTCGTATAAGAAAAAAACACAATAAAAAATTGAATAGTGAGGAATATACTGAGCAATTTGACAGTCGACGTGTACAAATGACTGGCAAAATGCAAGTAGATTTCCGCTAGGCGAGTTTTCTTTGACTACTAGAACCCAATCCCATCCCTTCACGATACTTTGCAACAGTTCTTCGAGCAATCTTAACCCCTTCTTGAGCAAGCAATTCAGCAATTTTATCATCGCTTAAAGGTTTTGGGCCTTCCGCATCTATCATTTTTTTGATTTTGTGTTTTATAGATATTGTAGACACATCTTCATTGCCAATATAAGAACCAGCTTTATTAGAAAAAAAGTACTTAAGTTCAAAAAAACCTTGTGGCGTTGCCATATACTTATTTGTTGTTACTCTTGAGATTGTGCTCTCAGATAACTCCAAAATATCTGCACTTTCTTTTGCTGTTAATGGTTTTATATACTCAACACCATTTTCAAAAAAAGCTCTCTGCGTTGCAACCAAATGCTCAGCAACACTCAACAAAGTATCTGCTCTTTGGTTCATTGCTTTTATCAAAAAAGTTGCCTTTGACAGGTTTTGATTAATATATTTTTTGCAAACCTTGTCTTTTTTTACCAAGCTCTTATATTCATTATTAATCAAAAGCCTTGGCAAAGATGCCTGGTTTAACTCAACAATATATTCACCCTTTTTATTGGTTCTAACCATTACATCTGGCACAACATAAGTTGCCAAATCGTTATCAAACTCTTTTGCAGGTTTTGGCTCACATGCTTTAATATCTGCAATCATAGAATGCAAATCCTCATCATCACACAAGCAAATTTCTTTAAGTTCTCTTAATTTTCTTTCTGCCAGCAGGTTCAAATTTTCAAGAAGCTTTTCCATCATTGGATCAAACAAATTTTTATCTTTTAGCTGAATACTTAAAACCTCTTTGAGGCTTTGCCCAAAAATGCCAGATGGCTCAAATGTCTTCATCTTATCCAACACATTTTCAACATCTTTTTCTACAATCTTCAAGCGCTTTGCAATATTTGCTACATCCCCCACAAAATATCCCGCGGCATCAATTTCTTGCATCAAATTATTGGCAATAATTTTATCTTTGTTTGTTACGAATTTTATATTTATCTGTGATTTTATTACTTCATATAAGGAGTTTTCTTTTGCTTTTTGGTTTTGATAAAAGTCAAAATCATCTGGAGCATCATTTATTTTTCTTTCAATAACATCATAACCTTGCCTGTCTGAGCCAAAGTCATCAAAGTCATTTTCATAATCCATATCAAGAGACGAATCTTCATCGCTGCTTTCTTCTATTGCATTCTCTTCAAAGCCGTCATCCTTTGCAAGCAATGGGTTTTCTAATATTTCATTTTCAATAACTTCTGATAATTCTTGATTTGAAAGCGCAAGCATTGAAATAGCCTGCTTTAATGATGTTGTCATTGCAAGGCTTTGTGATTGTTTTATCTCAATGCGTGGAGTTATAGCCACTTTTAAAATTCCTTACAGACTAAAATCTTCTCCAAGATAAACTTTTCTAACCTCTTGGCTTGCAACAATCTCGGCCCCTGTTCCTTCCATAAGCACTGTGCCTCCGTGCAAAATATATGCTCTGTCAACAACATCTAACGTTTCTCTAACATTATGATCTGTAATCAAAACACCAATACCACGATACTTAAGTTTTGCAATAAGTTCTCTTATATCACTAACCGCAATCGGATCAATACCTGCCAAAGGCTCATCAAGCAGCACGTATTGTGGCTGAGATGCCAAAGCTCTTGCAATTTCCAAGCGTCGTCTTTCTCCACCAGATAATGATACCGCCATAGACTTTCTTAAATGAGTAATTGAAAACTCGGTCAAAAGCTCTTCAAGCATTGCTTCTCTTTTATCTTTTTTATCAATAACAAGTTCCAAGATTGCCATAATATTGTCTTCAACACTAAGCGTTCTGAATATTGAGGCCTCTTGTGGCAAATATCCAAGACCAAGTTGTGCGCGTTTATACATAGGCATACTTGTAACATCGACACCATCAATTAATATCTCGCCATAATTTGGAGATATAAGGCCTGTCACGCAATAAAAACACGTAGTTTTGCCAGCACCATTGGGGCCAAGCAAAGCAACAGCTTCACCTTTGTTAACATACATAGAAACATTCTTAAGAACAGTTCTTTTCTTATATTTTTTTCCGATATTAAAAATTTCTAACTTATTTGTCATTGTTTTGCCTTAAATGTGCCTTTTACTTGACCTTTTGAGCCAGCAACAAGCTTGCTAACACCTGTTTTTACGTTTGCCACGGCTTTATCACCCCTCAAAACATTGTCACCTTGTTTAATGACAACATCTTCAAATAAATGAATTTCTCCTGATTGAGGATAATAAACGCCTTTTTGAGCATTTACGGTTGCATCTTTTGTTACAATTTTGATATTATCAAAAATATCAACTTTGTCTAGCTCCATTGAAGAGTTATTAGACGCCTTAAAATAAGCTTTCATTTCTTCTGCAAAAATTTTGCTACCATCCTGTGTTTGTGCCTCGACCCCACCTTTGGCAAGAGCCTCTTTTTTTGTTGGATAATAATATATTTTATCTTTTGCCTTAAGTGTTTCTGCCTCTGTTTTAATAACTGCTGGTGCGCCAATCAAAATTGCTTCATCTTTTTTGATGTCATATTCAAGTTTGTCACCAAAACCCTTTGCGCTATCAGAAACCAATACCACATCATCATAACCAAAAACTCTTGTTATTTGTTTTTTTCCTGCAGCTGTATCATAATAGCCCTCAAGCTTTTTGGCACTAACACTCACTGAACTATTTGAGGCCTTTGCATCGCCAATTGCAACCATTTTGCCTTCTTTATTATGCCACTCAACCTTATCTTTGGCAACAATTGTAATATCATCATTTGCCATCACAAGAGGGGAATATAAAACAAATACTGCCATCAAAAATTTTTTCATTTTTCCTCACTTTTTACAATTTTAACATTACCAACAAAGGTCACAACCCCTGTTTTAAGATCCACTTCAAAGCCATCAGCAGCAATTTTTCCAAGAAAACCATCACCAACAACAGCAGATTTTGAATATATAATATTTTTATTAAAATCACTAATCACGTTAACGCCACTCATCTCAAACCCATCTGAATAAAACATATCAACAATGTTTGGCATTTTCAAAAGGCTTTTTCTTTGATGCATATAACCAACATCGGTTTTTATATCAAACCATTTTTTATCATTATTATTATATATGCCGTCAATATTTTCAATTTTTGTAATCTTATTTTTTATATCAACCTCTTCAATATGCGTTGCCTTAAAATTATGAACAGAGTTATTTTCATCAGTGATATAAAAGTTCAAGTTTTCTACCATCAATTTTTCAAGCTCTCCATCTTGTGGCTTTGTTATCTCAAAGGCAAATGTTTTAACATCCTCTCTAATTGAGGGAATTAACACCAACATTGCAAGCAAAACAATAGCAACAACAGGCAAAATCAAACGCAACTTTTCAGAAACACTTCTTTTATTGCGTTTTTCTTTTGATAATTGATTAAAAAAATCATCTAAATTATTTTTATCAAACAACTCCGGCCCTCAAACAATCATGAAGATGAATAAGCCCAACAGGCTTGTCATCTTCAAGAACAAACAATTGCGTTATACTTTTTTCATTCATAATTCTAACAGCTTCTGCTGCCAATACGTCAGCTTTAATAGTTTTTGGATTTTCTGTCATCACTTCACACACAGATTTTGCAAACAAGTCATCGTTCATTTGACGACGCAAGTCGCCATCTGTAATCATCCCCAAAAGTTTTCCATCAAAATCAACAATACCAACACAACCAAGCATTTTTTTACTCATCAAATATAAGGCTTCTGGCATTTTTTGTTGGTCAGATATAATTGGCAAATCATCACCAGTTCTCATCACATTTTCAACTTTTAATAACACAGATCCCAACTTGCCACCTGGATGGCTTTTATTATATTCTGTTTTTGAAAAACCTTTTCTATTCATCAAACAACACGCCAAAACATCTCCCATTGCAAGCATTGATGTTGTTGAAGACGTTGGTGCCATGCCCAATGGACAAGCCTCTTTTGCTTTTGGCAGGCTCAAAATATAATCAGCAAGCTTGCCAAGAGAACTATCCTCAACTTTTGTGATTGCAATCAATGGAATATTAAATCTTTTGCAATAATTTAATATATCCAAAAGTTCTTTTGACTCACCACTGTTTGAAATCGCCAACACAACATCTTTTTCTGTTACCATACCAAGATCACCATGAGATGCCTCTGCTGGATGCACAAAAAATGATGGAGTTCCTGTTGATGCAAGAGTTGCTGCAATTTTATTGCCAATATGCCCTGCTTTTCCCATTCCTGTAACAATAACGCGCCCTTGCGCATTTTGCATAATATTCAAAACTGTGCTCAAATTTTCGCCAAACAAAGTGCTCATTTCTTGCAATGCTTTTATCTCTGTTTCAATTGTTTTTTTTGCAAATTCAATATCTTTATTATTCATGTAAAAATCCTTATAATATAAACTTAGACAAGTCTAATGCTTGCGTATATTTTGCAAGTTTTTCTTCCACCATTTGCGCGGTTACAACCTCTGTTTGACCAGCTCTGTCTGATGCCTCAAAACTAATGTCTTCAAGCAAAATCTCCAAGACAGTATGCAAGCGCCTTGCACCAATATTTTCAACATTCTCATTAATCAAAACAGAAAATTCAGCAATTTTTTCTATTGCATCTTTATCGAATGCCAAATTAAAATCCTCTGTTTTCATCAAGGCAATATATTGCTCAATAAGATTTGCCTCTGGTTCTGTTAAAATTCGTACAAAATCCTCATGAGTTAAAGCCTTCAGCTCAACCCTAATAGGCAAGCGCCCTTGCAACTCAGGCAACAAGTCTGATGGCTTTGCCAGATGAAACGCTCCTGAGCATATAAATAAAATATGATCAGTTTTTACCATGCCATGCTTTGTAGAAACCGTTGAGCCTTCTATTAAAGGCAACAAATCTCTTTGCACACCTTCTCTAGAAACATCTGCACGTTTGTTTTCATCTTTGCCACATATTTTATCAATTTCATCAATAAAAACTATACCATTATTTTCAACATTTTTGATTGCCTCAGAGCTAACTTTTTCAAAGTCCAAAAGTTTGTCAGTTTCCTCATTCATAATTGTTTCTCGAGCTTCTTTTACGCTCATTTTCTTTGTCTTGAACTTTTCACCACTTTTGCCTAAGATATCGCCTAATGATATCATTCCCATTTGAGCACCTGGCATTCCTGGCACATCAATTGTTGGCATTGATGGATTAGAGTTATCCAATATAGAGACCTCAATCTCTCTATCTTCAATCTCTTCATTATCAAGCATTTTCATAAATTTTTCTTTTGTTTCATCACCGCAAGAAAGCCCCACCAAAGCCTCAAGCAAGCGTTGTGTTGTATTGTCTTTTGCCCTAGATACAACATCTTTTTTCATAAATTCTCTTGCCTGATTAATTGACAAATCAAGCAAGTCTCTAATAATTCCTTCAACGTCTCTGCCAACATAGCCAATTTCTGTAAATTTAGTTGCCTCAACTTTTATAAAAGGAGCATTTGCAAGCTTTGCAAGTCTTCTTGATATTTCAGTTTTGCCAACACCTGTTGGGCCCACCATTAATATATTTTTTGGCACAATCTCTTCTTGCAGTTTTTCATCCACATTCATTCTTCTATATCTATTACGCAACGCAATAGCCACAGCTTTTTTGGCATCTTTTTGGCCTACTATAAATCTGTCTAATTCAGAGACAATCTCTCTTGGTGTAAAGTTATTTGCTATCATTTTATACCTTTTCTACAATAATATTATGATTTGAATACACATCAATATCTGCAGCAATTTCAACACATCTTTTTGCAATATCCTCAATTGGCAAGTCTTGATTATAAAGAGCCTTTGCAGCGGCCAAAGCATAGTTGCCACCGCTACCAATTCCAATTATACCATCATCTGGCTCCATAACTTCACCAGTTCCGTTTAATATCAAAGATGTCTCTTTATCGCAAACTATCATATAAGCCTCAAGCTGACGCAAAGACTTATCCATTCTCCAATCTTTTGCCAGCTCAACACAAGCTCTTTTCAATTGATTTGAGTGTTTTTCAAGTTTGCCTTCAAGTCGCTCAATAAGAGTCATTCCGTCTGCCGCAGCTCCTGCAAAACCCGCAACAATATCATTATTTTTGCCAATACGTCTAACTTTTACAGACTTTGACTTAAAAACAACAGCCTGCCCCAAAGTTGCCTGACCATCACCAGCCATCACAACCTCATTGCCTTTTCTAATACTCAAAATTGTTGTCATTTATTTTCTTTCAACCTCTTTCATTTCTTCAGGGGCTTTATACCTTTTTGTCTCAACTGTTGACTTAGCCCAAGGCTTTTGGTTTAAGAAGTCTCTTCCACAAAGTTCAACATTCAAACTTTTCAAGGCCTCTTCTATTGGCATATACATATCAGGCTCATCATTATATCTTTTTCCATAATGTGCGATTCCATAAATATTACCCTTATCATCAACCAACGCACCGCCAACTGTCAGGTTTTGTGTATGCTGATTTGTTATAATTTCAGCACCCTTATCTTCAGAAAAACGATAACCAGCAATTGTTGTCGTATTATCAACATATCCTTCTCCACCGTCTTTATGCAAGTCCATACCCAGTGTCATAAATCCAGATTTGCCAACAGGAGGCAACTCAAGATTAAGTGGAACAGGCGTATATTTCACAGGCTCTTGCGTCAATAACAATGCAACATTCTTATTTGGTGAGAACCTATATCCATTAGCCTTAAACTCAACACCATTTATTGTTTTTACATTAAATGTGTTTTCTGCTTTGCTAATCATATCAGCACTTGTTAAAATAAATTGATCATTAATAATCAAACCAACACCTTTTTTCTTGCCAGAAAGAGAAGATATCTCAACCATAGATGCTCTTGTCTTATAAACATTAAAAGGATTCATGTCTTTATTTACAAGCTCGTTTTCAATACAAAACTCACCTTTTGACTCAACAAACATTGCCTCAACAATTTGTTGTTGCTCTTGACTTACAGGAATATCAATCCACTCTTGCTCCACAACTCTTACTGTGTCAACATTTCCAAAGATATCCACTCCGCTAGCTTCATTAATTTCAGAGACTTCAACTAAAGACCCGCTGTTTTCAGCAACGCTTCCGCCAACTTCTTCAACTTTAATTTCAATAACTTCTTCATCTTCCTCAAACAATCTGCAAGCAAGACTATCGCAACCCTCATTACGCTTAAATATTGGGCCACAAGAACTTCCGTCACACGGTTTATTGCGCTCAAATATCGGGCCACAACCATCTTTTGAGTTACAAGTATTAGAAGAGGACGCAGTGCTCAAACCACCATCTTCAACAACTGCATTACAGCTTCCACATGCCCCTGATGTTGCAACCATTGTTCCACCATCTTCAAGCATTACATTGCAACTACCACCGCCAGATATTGTTACAACTTCACCATTTTCATTAATTATGGTATTATAAACTCCACACGCCCCAGCAGCATTGCAAGTGCCACAGCCACCACATGAGTTGCACATACCACAAGCGCCACTTGCTGAGCAAGACGCCCCACAAGCTTTGCCAGCCGAGCATGTAGTTCCACAAGGAACCTTTGCAGGCACTCTCACACCATTGCTATCAACACCGCCGCAACACATACTTTGCTGACAGTTGCAAGCACAACCTTGTTGATTATAATTAACCATACAAGACGCCGTTCCTGCCTGATACTCACATTTTGCAGGATTAATTTCACTTTCTAGTTTTGCCAACGCATTTCTATATCTTACATTATCTTCAATTGTATGCCTTGTAGAAATTTGTTTTTCAAAGCCTTCCAAATATCTCAACTTAATAAGAGCATCTTCAAAAGCTTCTTCAACCAAAACAACTTCACCATTAATATCACCTTCTTGTAGTTCAGCATATCCGGTTGAAGTCCCCTTCCAAAAAACTTTTTCTCTTGCCACATCTGTCAAACGCCATACAACAGTCATCTCAGATGTTCCGTTTCTTCTTTCTTTATTTGACACTTTTTTCCAGTCAAACTCATCACATACATTCATTGCATAATCAACAATTTCAGCAGTCAGCAAATATTCTGGCATTGGCTCTGCAGAACATGGATTGCACAAATCTTTTGGCATTTTTGTTTGTGGAATGCAGTTTCCATAAACTTTATCAAAAATATCAAAAAAGTTCATGTCTTTTTGCATTGTTCTGCCAACATTCAAAAACATTTCTTTTTCATTTCTTCTACAGCCAAAAATCCTAAAACGATAATCGCCAAGCTTGTTTATATAATTAGAGAATTTGTTTTTATTTTTATTTTGATTCTGAAGCCTAAAATCAACATAAGAAAAATTAATTGGAGCAAAGTCTGTGCATTGTCTATGAATAGCATCATAATCCAAATCAGCAACAGGCTCATAGTTTCTAACATAAACGGGTTCTTCTTCTTCCACAACAATTATTTCTTCTTCTACACACTTCTCACAACCTTCATTTCTTTTGAATATGGGACCACAGCCTTCCCCTCTAGAAAAAACAGATCCACACCCCTGATTCAAAGACGGAAACAAAGTTCTAGAAGCCACAGCATCCTCTTCATTTTGTCTTACTTCAACCACGTCATTGATTTCAACAACTCGCGACTGCACGTTTCTTTGTTGAACATTATATTCCAAAACCTCATCAACAAGCTCAAAGTTCTCCACCATTGGCACCTTGCCACATTCTGCGCTATTTTCGCCAAATGCATTGCAAGGCGTTACTGCTTGCCCATAAGCAACAGTAGAAAACAACATAAAAGCTGCAAAAATTTTATAAAACATAATCAAACTCTCCTTTGTTTGCGATAGCTCAAAGCTTGTGCAATATCTATTTTAAGTATATTTTCTCTAAATTGCAAGTCTGCAATTGTTCTTGCCAACCGCAAGACACGATGATAAGCTCTTGCAGATAAGTCCATCTTCTCTGCAGCAGATAATAAAAGTGCTTTTGCATCATTATCAAGAACACAAAAATGCTCAAGATCTTTGCCCTTCAAATGTGCGTTCACCCCAATGTTCAAGCCGGCTTTAGCATATCTATCTGCCTGAAACTCACGCGCTCCTACAACTCTTTTTAATATATCAGCAGAACTTTCTCCTCGCTTGATATTTGCCAAATCCGTAGGCTTTACCGCACCAACATCTATGTGGATATCTATCCTATCCAAAAGGGGACCAGATATCTTGTTTTGATATTCTTCTGCACAAATAGGGGCTCTTTTGCATTCGAGTTTGTGGTTTCCAAGATGCCCGCATCGACATGGGTTCATCGCACAAACAAGCATAAACTTTGCAGGATAAGAACAAAAAGCATTAACCCGAGAAACATTAACCACACCACTTTCCAATGGTTGTCGCAAAGCCTCCAATGTTGGGCGTGCAAACTCTGGCAACTCGTCTAAAAACAAAACGCCATTATGGGCCAAAGATATCTCCCCTGGCCTTGCCTTTCTGCCTCCTCCAACCAAAGATGGAGTTGATGCCGTATGATGCGGCGACCTAAAAGGCCTCTCAAAGCAAATCTTCCCATCCTTAAGCTCTCCACAAATAGATGCAATCATTGATGTCTCAAGTGCTTCTTTAGATGTCAATGGTGGCAAAATAGATGGCAATCTTTCAGCAAGCATTGATTTGCCAGAGCCAGGAGGCCCAACCATAAGCAAATTATGAGCGCCTGCTGCAGCAACTTCAAAAGCTTTCTTTGCCGATTCTTGCCCCAACACATCTGCCATATCCAAATGCTTTGCCCCGTTTTCGATTCTCTTTGCCTCTGGCTGTGCAATTACTTGCGTTCCCTTAAAGTGATTAATTAAAGAAAGCAAATCAGGGGCTGCAATAATGTTCTCAAGACCACTCCATTTTGCCTCGCTTCCACAGGTTTGAGGACATATTATACCTTTGTTTTTTGAGTTTGCTTTTATTGCAACTGGCAAAACCCCATTCACAGAAATTATAGATCCATCCAAGCCAAGCTCACCCAATATCACATATTCACTCAATACATCCAAAGGCACAATCCCAAGAACCGCCAAAACGCCCATAGCAATTGGCAGGTCAAAATGAGACCCTTCTTTTAACATATCTGCAGGAGATAAGTTAATTATCAACCTTTTTGCAGGAATATCAAGCCCCATAGACTCAAGTGCAGACTTTACGCGCTCTTTGCTTTCAGAAATTGTTTTATCAGGCAAACCGACAATACCAAAGTATGGCAAACCATTAGACAATTGCACTTGCAAATCAACGTCCAAAACTTCCAAACCATTAAAAGCCACTGTATTTATATGTGTTGTAATCATAGGCTCTATCATATAACAAAAAGATGAACATTCAATTAAAATCTTATAGAAAAATTAAGAATTTTAAACTATCATAAAAAGCATGAAAAAAATTTTAATAGCATTTTCGTTCCTTTTATCATCTTGTTCCAATCAACAAGTTGTTTATATGGATTATTACAAAAAGTATGATGCCTATGGCATAAAACAAACAACAATAGACAACATAATCTCTCAAGGCAAAATACCAAACATAAAAATCCGCGGAATAAAGCAAAATAAAGACTGGCCAACAATAGGTTTTTTAATAACCAAAGAGCCTGATTTATATACAATTTCAGCCTCAAACTTAAACAGCATTATAGACGCCGGTGGCAACATAAAGCTATTAGACTATACAAACAACATCAAACAAATGAAAGACGTTGACGGCCTTTATCTTCCTGGCGGTTACTTCATCAGCCCCAAAGAATATTATGCTCACCCAATGCCACAAGACCACAAAACAGACCAAAGAGCGATGGCGTATATTTCAAGCATAAAAGAGGCTCAAAAAAACAATCTCCCAATTTTGGGAATCTGTGCTGGCGCTCAAATGATTGGCGGCATCTATGGCATCAAAATGCAAAACAACATAAATAACCACCACAAACCTGCAGAAGTACTTGTACACAACACAGAAATATTAAAAAACACACCTCTTGATGCAATGTTTGCCAAAAGCACAATAAAAACAAACTCTATGCACAATGAGGCAATGTTAATAGAAACAATAAAAAACACAAACTTAAAAACATATGCCCTTGCACAAGACGGAATTTTAGAAGCCTTTGGCAATGAAGATGACAAAGTTTTGGGCATTCAATGGCATCCAGAAACCATGTATTACAAATTAAAAGATCAAGATAGCTTAAAAGTTTTTGAATGGTTAACAAACCAAGCAAGAGAGGCCAAATGAAAAAAATCGCGTTCATCACACCATCTGGTTTTTTATCAGAGCATCACAAAAAAAACGTTCACGAAAACAAAAAAGTCTTAGAAAAACTAGGGTTCAAAGTCATATTTGGCAAACACATATTTGCAGAAAAAAACTACCTTGCAGGCACAGATAAAGAGCGCGCACAAGATATAATGTCTGCTTATAAAGATAAAGACGTCGTTGCAATTATTGCAACCAGAGGCGGGTTTGGTGGCTGCGCAAGTTTATTGCCTCATCTAGATTTCAAAATCATAAAAAAGAATCCAAAACCCTTCATCGGTTTTAGTGATGTTACAAGCATTCAAAACGCAATTTACCAAAAAACAAAACAAAAAAGCCTCTCAGGATTTATGGCCGGCTATGAAATGTTAAAAAACACCAAAAACTCATTAGAAAGCCTAATCAATAACAAAAACTTTGAAATATCAAGTGGCAACTGTTTGTCAAGCGGCACAGCGCAAGGCGTTTTAATCGGTGGCAACTTTGCCATCTTCAGAAACCTAATTGGCACTGAATATTGCCCAGATCTCAAAGGCAAAATCCTTTTTTTAGAAGATGAAGATGAAGAATCCCATAATATATATATGATGCTCACTCAACTAAGACTCTTAAAAAACTTCCACAAATTAAAGGGCATTGTTTTTGGCAATTTCAAAGGCTGCTACCCTCAGTTCAAAGAAGAGTTGGATGTTGACGGCTTCTTAAAAGACTTCGCCAAACATTGCAACATACCCATAATCAAAGATTTTGAAAACGGCCATATTGCAAACGGATATTTAGTCCCCATCGGCAAAAAAGTCAAAATAGTTTCTTCAAAAAAAGAATGTAAAATGATCATTGATTAAAAAATGTTGACAAAATACAAAAATGCATTAAGCTTAAATTTCAATAAACACTATATACATATTATTAACCTTGTTAATAGGAGCTTCCTATTAACAACTTAAATCCCAAAATTATGGCAAAAAAGGCAACCGAAAAGAAGATTAAGGCTATTGAAGCTAAAATATCAACTTCAACTGAAGCAACCGAATTAATCCGTTTGCTCGCTAAGAAGTACAACACAAAGGTCCATCATGCTTTTCCAAAGCAGTGGGCTGAAAATATGGATGTTCGATTACAATTGAAGTCAGCCGTCAACAACGAGGTGTATAACGACAACAAGAAGCCTCGATCATCAAAAGTAACGTTAGCTATTGATATACTAGGTCACGTAATTAATCGCAAGGTCTTCAACTTATTTGGGGAAAAACCTCCAAAGTATCCATCAATGTTTAAAAGAATATGGATTAGAGCAGACGCAAATAATCAAGCTATCTGGGATGATCACAAAGAGGTCGTTGAGGCCTGGCTAGATATTATCAAACAAACAAGGCCAGGTTATAAATTTGCTGGGAACATCCTGTATGTACTCGAAGACCCAATAAAGGTAAGAGTTCGCATACCTGGACAGAAAACAAATTCTGACATCTCGTTAGAAGATCTGCTCCCTACAATGACCATCATTGCCATTGTAAAAGAGGGGATGGCATTGCGCTTAGCAAGTGAGGGCTACCCAAAAGATGCTCCTTTAAACTTCAACAACTGCTGGTTCAAGGGAGATCATGCCGTTCAAGCCTTCTACGATGATCATAAGAAAGATTTCGAAGAGGCTATAAGATTTATAAGAAAAATGTTCCCTGACTTCTGGCAAGGTGAAACCCTTTATGTAGCCAAATTCTCAGAAGGGTGCAGTGAATAAATACTAACCAAGCCCTCGCAAGAGGGCTTAAAAATTAAATATATGAAAAAAAACACTTCAACACCACTTGCCTTAGAGGCAATGGGTGTGCAAATTCCGGAGGTTCCAAAACCTGCGGAGATCCCAATTAAAGGGTCAAAAAAAAGAGGCAGCAAAAAGCCTCAAAACACAAAAAAATAACCCCCCAGCCTCTCAGGAGTGGGGGGCTTTTTTATTAAACCTTCATCTCAATCAATTCATAACTTTGAGTCCCAAGACCAAGCTCTTGCGCATTATCCAAAATATCTTTCCAACTAGTTTCAGGAAACAATGCTGAAAAATGATCTTGACCAGAATGTTTGCAACCACAGCCACACTCATCAAGCATAGAGCCACTAATAATCGGCATTTTATTACATGCATCAACACAAGCTTTGTCTAATGCGACAGGATCAAAAGACGCAAAAATTCCCACGTCAGGAATAATTGGTGTATCACTCTCCCCATGACAATCACAATAAGGAGAAACCTGCATAACAAGTGTTATATGAAAATGAGGCTTGCCTTGTATAACAGCTTTTGTATATTCATTCATTCTCACACCAAGCTCTTTGTTTGCTGCAAAATCAGGATTATATATCGCATCAAAATTGCAAGATCCCAAGCATCTACCACAACCAACACATTTATCATGATTAATGCTTGCTATCCCGCTTGCATCATAGCTTATCGCTTCATGCGCGCAATATTTCGCACAAACTTTGCATTTCTTGCACTTCTCAGAATTCACACAAGGCTTTCCAGAGCAATGCTGCTCCATTTTACCCGCTCTTGAGCCACACCCCATGCCAAGGTTTTTAATTGCCCCACCAAAGCCTGTCATTTCATGCCCCTTGAAGTGATTCAAGGAAATAACAATATCTGCATCTGCAACAGCTTTGCCAATTTTGGCTTCTTTAACATACTTTGTGCCACTCAAAGGTATTATCACTTCATCTGTTCCTTTTAAGCCATCTGCAATAATAACTGGGCAGCCACATGTTGCAAAACCAAACCCATTCTCATAAGCTGTCTGCAAATGGTCAACAGCGTTTTTTCTGTATCCCACATAAAGAGTGTTTGCATCAGTTAAAAAAGGTTTGCCTCCACATTTCTTTACGACATCAACAACAACCCTTGCAAAATTTGGTCGCAAAAATGCCAAATTGCCCTTCTCTCCAAAATGGATTTTAATTGCAGCAAACTTGTTTTGAAAATCAATTTCTTCAACCCCAGCTTTATATATTAACTTTTCCATCTTCTTTAGCAAGCTTGTCCCAACAGGGGCACGCATATTTGTAAAATAAACTTTAGACTTCATAATATGTCTCCTTAAAAAACAAAAAACAATTTCAACAGCAAACATAATAATTATACATTCTAAACATCTCCTTAAGATGCAGCGCTTTTGGCAAAAGTTTTATAGCAAATCGGTATAACAAAAAACTTCAAGCTTGTGCCGATCAACAAGGCTGCTTGCAAACTCCAAACCTCAGCAAGCCAACCAAAAAATATAGCAAACAAAGAATACCCAATTGACCCTATAAATTCAACAACACTTTCCATTGTTGCTCTTTGTTTATTTGAAAATTCCTTATGCAACAAAGCACTTTGAGCGGATGTTTCAATTGGGTTTAAAACAGCACCTGCTTCAACCAAAATTGGAGAATAAAAATTGCCAAAAAAATAACCAATAACCTGCAGTGGCACTGCAACAAAACGCACCCCTATAAATGTTCTTAAAAAACCAAAGCGTTTTGCAATTTTCTCTGAATATAAAGAAGTAAAATTACAAACAAATAAACTTGCAGATAGCAATAGACCGATAGACAGCAAAGACATCACCGTTTTATAAAACACCATTCCTAGTTGATCCAATGCATCTAATGATTTTCTATACACACATAATGTTGCAAGCTTAAACAATTTTTGATTTTTATAAATCTTTTTAGATGATGCTAATATATGTAAAAAGCCACTTCTAATACTTTTGTCTTCTTCAATATTATAAATATTTGGCTCTTTAACAAAAATCCATATAGCAAGTGACAATATTTTTTGAAAAGCACAATAATACAAGACCATTACAACTCCAAAATAATATGTCAAAAAACCAACTAACAATACAGATATACTCATCAAGAAGTATCTATAATGATGCATTTTTGCAAAAGTTTTATGATAATCATTTTCTTTATCAACCAACTTTAAGGTATCATGCAAAAAAGAAGAAGCATTGCCACTATATAATGCCAGGGCAACACCCATAAAAAACTCACCAACAAATAAGAGCCACCACACATGCATTGCCAATATTTGTATCACAGAACCAACAATCAAAAAAAGATCTGCCATCATATGTGTGCCTTTTCTACCCAAATAACGATCAGAAACCACTCCTGTTGGCACTTCCATTGCAGACTTTACTATCTCTCCAAAAGACAGTACCATTCCCGCTATTAAAAATGAATCTGTAACAAAATAAGCATAGATTGTAGAGAAGTATGATAACGGAGTAGTTAAAAGAGCAAATATAAATGGCATAAACCTCATATTTGCATCGTATATAAACTTTTTCTCAGCTTTATTCATAAATAAATATCCTAAATTATATATTTATTATATTAAAAAAATAGTATAAATCAAGAGCAAATATTATCAGCAAAAAAGACCGTCAGCAGGAGGGTGCTGACGGTTTTGTATTGTAACTAAATATTCTTATAATAAGAATGGAGGGATTTCAAGGCTATTGCCTTGATTTTCTAAAACTAAGATAGTTTTGAGAACTGATTTTTCCATAAAAAAACCTCGCAAAAAGCGGGGTTTTAGAATGGATATTAAAACGATTTAGAAGATCTGGCGACGACTTACTCTCCCGTGCCTTAAGACAAAGTACCATCA
>CAYJOO010000016.1:0-491 GCA_964371845.1 uncultured Azospirillaceae bacterium
TTCAATCCCCGGCTTAAAAGGAGAATAAACCAAGCAAGATCCTACAAATTGTAGCTTTGGAGTAACTTTTGCTCCTTTTTCTTGACGAGGTTCTTGGGTTATTTGCACCTCAATTGTTTGCCCTTCTGTATATCCATCTTCTTGTTCTGCATTCATAAATGCAGGTTTGTCATAGCCAATATCAACCAAAAAACCAATTTTATCATTTGCCAAAGCCAATTTTTCTATAATTTTACCTACATAAATATTGCCTTCGGTTGGTTTTTTCTCATCAATAATTTCAATTTCTTTAAGCTCTCCTGCTTCAAGCAATGCTATTTTTGTTTGAGTTCCTTTTTGTTCATATAAAATTAAATCAATACTCATTATAATACTCCATCTAAAAGTTGTTTAGTTACATATAGATCAATTCCAACAACTGAAGAATAAGACCCTACAATTTTTTTGACATATCCTTGCAACCTGCCCTCAACACAATATCCTGCACAACC
>CAYJOO010000016.1:501-18383 GCA_964371845.1 uncultured Azospirillaceae bacterium
TACCTTCAATAGTATAGCCACAACAACCAACCCATTCTTCTGAGGCAACATAGTCTTTTATTTCTTGGCAAGACATTCTTTTCATATACACTTTTGTTTCAGAAACCTTAACTCTTGACTTGCCGTTCTGATCAACAACACACACAGCAGTTAATACTTTGTTGGTTTTTCCAGACAGCATTTGCATAACTTTTGTTTGCTCTTCATTATTTTGAGATTTTTGAATAATTCGTCTACCCATAACAATAATAGTATCTGAAGCAACAACAACTCTTCCCTTATTTTCATCAAAAACTCTCAAAGCTTTTTCAGTAGCCATGCGTTTTACATATTCTGTTGGTTTTTCCAATTTATAAGGGGTTTCATCAATATCTGCACCACAAACATCCATTGGTTCATAGCCAATAGTCTTAAGCAAAGCAAGCCTATGAATAGAACGTGACGCCAAAATATAATTTTTAGGCGTCATCGTCATAAGTCTTTTCTAATCTTTCATGTCTTTCTTGTGCTTCAATAGACAAAGTTGCAACAGGTCTTGCTTCTAATCTTGCGATTCCTATCGGCTCGCCAGTTTCCTCACAAAAGCCATACTCACCATATTCTATTCTAAGTAGCGCACTATCAATTTTTGAGATTAATTTTCTTGCTCTATCTCTTGTTCTAAGCTCTAATGACTTTCCGGACTCAAGGGCTGCTCTGTCAAGTTCATCTGGCTGATTAAGCCCGCCTTCTCTAAGGTCTGAGACGGTGTCCATCGCCTGAGATATTAATGATTTTTTCCATGATAAAAGTTTTTGCCTAAAATACTCAACCTGCATTTCATTCATGTATTTTTCTTTATTATTAGGCTTGTAGTCGGGTGGTAATATAATTGTTGTACTCATCTTAAACTCCGATCTTTTAATTATATTTGCTGCTAATATAGTAAAAAAAACACGGTTTACAAGATTTTTTTTCACTTTTTAACAAAAAATTATACATTTCCACCTATATTTTATTCTGAAAAAGTTTCATTAAATAACTTTTGAAAGAAAAGAACATGAAAAATGATGAAATGAAGGTAACAAAATTATTCTCAAAGAGGAAGCATGAGCCAAGTTAGCTTAAACTCCTCGATGCGCACAACCTTATTAGCCTTGCAAGAGACACAACAATTGCAAGACGTTTTTACTATGCGCCTTTCAACCGGATTAAAAGTTAACTCACCGCTTGACAACCCATCTTCATATTACACAGCATCAAGCTTAGACAATCGCTCAAAGGACTTAAACACTTTGCTTGATTCTGTATCTCAATCAATCCAAACCATCAAAACCGCGCAAGATGCAATTGATCATGGCATCACTCTTTTAGAACAAGCCCAGCAACTCACCTCTGAGGCAATTTCTCTTAATAATGAATATACAGAATATACAAGAGTATCAACCGTAGAAGAATTAAAACAAGCAATTGAGGACACCACAAGCAAAAACATTTTAATAACAAAGTTGCTGATGGCAAGAACATCACCGCATTTGATGAAGACATCACCTTAAACTTTACCATGACAAAAGATGGTGGGACAGATCTTGCAAACTCAAAAATTACAAGCGTTTTAATGGGTAACAATTCAACCCTTGCAAATGTAACCGTAAACTTAAACCGAGTATCTGGAACAGGATACATCTCAGCCATAAAAGCACAAGATGTCAACATGACAATAGACAATCTAACCATCAGAACCACAGGTGATGGCGCATACGGGCTTTTGGCAAACAACTCAACCGTTACTGGAGATGTTAACATAAAAACCACGGGTGATTGGGCAAGAGGCATATATGCATATGATCACTCAGAAATCATTGGCAATTTTGATATCATGACATCTGGCTATGGCTCATATGGAGTAATTGCACATATGCACTCTGTCTTAGATGGCAACGTAAATGTATTAACTCAAGGGGTTAGGGCGCATGGTGTTCATATCAACATCGGTTCAAGCATAGCAGCAAACTCCATCATTAATAGCGTGGCTCAAAATGATCGTGCCTTAGAATTAGAAAGAGGAACAGTCGAAAAAGGAGTAGAGTTATATCTCTCATACTGGAACGAGGCGCCAATGGTTGGCTATGTTACAACCTCAAATTATACACACTCGGGTAAAAATTTCACACCAGCTGGCAATATCCCATTAAGTGGAGAAACAAAAAGCACACAAGATTTTACAAATTGGATGACAAGCGAGGTTATAACCCCACCAGAAATGGCGGAAGAAGAAGAGGCTGAAAACCCATACAAAGAATATGAAGCACGTTTTCTAGAAATTGCAGAGCAATATGATATGCTAATAGGCGATGCATCGTACAAAAGCATAAACCTTCTTGCACAAAGCAACCTTACAACATATTTTAATGAAGACAGAAGCTCCAGCTTAAAAGTCAATGGAGTAGATGCATCATCGCAAGGCCTGGGTTTAGAAAAAAATCTTTGGCTAAATCTTGCAGATGTCAAAAATAGCTTATCACAAATTGAAAACGCAATCAAACAATTAAAAAGTTTTGACAGTGATTTTGGCAACAGTTTTTCTATTGCAACAACTCAAAACAATTTTTTAGAAAGCTTTATAAATGTCTTAAGCGAAGGAGCAGACAAACTAACCCTTGCCGACATGAACGAGGAAGCCGCAAATATGCTAGCCTCTCAAACCAGACAAAGCTTGGCCACCAACGCACTATCACTAGCCGCGCAAAGCTCTCAAAACGTTTTAACTGTGTTATAAAAAACCACCTCAAATCGGGTGGTTTTTTAATTATGAATTTCCAAGCTTTAATTAAAAATCAACTTTCATCCCAAGCTTGCCACCATAGCCTTCTCTATCACCAATCATAGCATTGGCTTCAGCATATCCGCTGACAGAATCATTAGCATAAATACTCAAACCAACAGAGAACTCTGCATATTGATCAGCATTAAGACCAGGTTGTAATATGCCATTATTCTTAACATCACCACCGCTATGCAAATTCCAATTATAAGATGCCACTGCATATGGCTGAAAATGTCCATAATCAGCCACAAGTTTGAGCTCTGGGGTTATAGAGAATATATTTAAATCATCGGCCTCAACATCAACTCCTATTGCATTATTATAATCTGGTGTATGCATATAATGATAAGCAAGTATCAAACTTGGCTCTAACACATACTGCTCACAATAAAGGTTCAGTTTTGCTCCTGTTTTTGATGCAAGTGACAATACATACATCTCAAAGTCTTCACTATTTATATAATTATCTATATCAACAAAGTTTGTGCTCAAGTTTGCACTCATCGCTGTAAATATATTGTCTTTATTATATCTTGCCCCTGCCCCAATCAAAAAACCATTTTGATCAGTACTAGTAGCTTCATAGTCTTGAGATGAGTTTATATAACCACCATAAACAGAATAAGTGGTTTCCCACTCGTTTTGCATCTCACCTTTAATATCAACCCCAAGCATTGCAACATATGCTTTATTATCAATTTTTAATGAATCCAACTTTACATCTTCTGAAACATAAGACACATTACTCCAAACACCCGTTATCTCACCGGCATGTTTTTTGTTTGTATTTCTTGCAAAAAAAGCCTTATCAGCCGAATCAACAGTTTTCTTAACAACATCGTTTAATAAAACAGATTGCACTTGCATAGCTGCATTTGTACTATTATATGGTGCACTTTGTGCATTTGCTTTGGCTGCAGCCAACATCATCAACGCGATTAATAAACTTTTTTTCATATCCAATCTCCTTATACATTAACACCACTTTAGCAACAAATTTATAAAACACAATAAAAAACTGATTAACAAAAATCTGTTGCAAAATAAAATATTAACTGTATGTTATCGCTTATGAAATACATAATAAAAACTTTTGGCTGCCAAATGAATGTCTATGACAGCAAGCGAATGGCAGATGTTTTAACACAAAACGGATTTAAGGAAGCCTCTTTTATAAAAGAGGCTGATATTGTCATATTAAACACTTGCCACATCAGAGAAAAAGCAGATGAAAAAGTTTTTTCTCAATTAGGCAGATTAAAAAAGATGAAGGACGAGCGCGCAAAAATGGGCTTTGACACCATCATAGGTGTTGCTGGCTGTGTTGCTCAAGCCTTGGGAGACACCATCAAAAAAAGAGCAAAATATGTTGATTTTGTTTTGGGGCCACTTAACTATCACTCAATTGGTGAGATTATAAAAAATCTCTTAAAGCAAGAAGAAAGAGGCTTTGAGATAGACATATCTATCCCAACAATCTCAAAGTTTGACTTATTACCAGAAAACAAATCTTCTAGCGCCACATCATTTTTGGCAATTCAAGAAGGTTGCAACAACTTTTGCTCATATTGTGTTGTTCCATTCACAAGAGACAGAGAGTTTTCAAGACCAATCAAAGACGTTATTAAAGAAGCAAAACGCCTTGTTGATACTGGCACAATAGAGCTCAATCTTCTTGGGCAAAACGTTAATGGCTACCACGGGCTTGGCGCAGACGGACAAGAAAAAGATTTGGCATTCTTAATGCATGAGCTATCAAAAATAGACGGATTAAAGCGCCTGCGTTATACAACCTCATACCCATCAGAAATGAGTGACAACATAATAGCCTGCCACAAAGAGCTTGACATCTTAATGCCATACATGCACCTTCCGGCACAATCTGGCAGCAACAATATCTTAAAAGCAATGCGCAGACGCTATGACATATCTCAATACTTAAGCGTTGTTGAAAAACTCAAAAAAGCCAATCCTGCAATCGGCATGTCATCTGACTTTATTGTTGGCTTCCCTGGAGAAACAGATCAAGACTTCAAAAACACATTAGAACTTGTCAAAGAGATAGAATATATACAAGCATTTTCTTTCAAATATTCTCCTCGCCCACAAACAAAAGCCGCTTTGATGGACAACCAAATCGCAGAAGAAATAAAATCAGAAAGATTAACCATTTTGCAAGACTTACTGTTTTATTATCAAAAAAAGTTTAATGAATCTTGCGTTGGCAAAACAATGCCTGTTTTGTTTGAAGAAATATCCTCAAAAGGAGATGTCTTATTTGGCAGAACACCATATATGCAAAGTGTTCATACGCAAGCAAGTAACGCTTGCATAAACAAAATTATAGATGTTAACATAACAGAGGCAACTCTTAACTCATTAAAAGGAAAAATATAATGACAGAGCTTAAGTTTGAACTTTTTAATAACGCATTAATCCAACAATTAGTTGGTGCACATGACAGCAACTTAAGACTAATAGAAAAAATTCTTAATGTAGAAATTGCATTTTTTGGCAATGAAATCTCAATCACAGGCCCAAAAGACAAAGCTGAACAAGCAAAAACAGCAATAGACATTCTTTATGAAAAAGCATCTAGAGGCATTAATATAAATCAAGAAGAAATCAAAGCAGCACTCAGACTGGGTGAAGATACAGACAACAAAATGGAAGCCAAAGAAATGGCAGAAATAGTCTTAAAAACAAAAAAACGTCACATCTACCCACGCTCTGCAACTCAAGCAACATATATTCAAACCATGATGGACAATGAGCTTGTTTTTGGCCTTGGCCCTGCAGGTACTGGTAAAACATATCTTGCTGTTGCACTTGCCGTTGCCATGATGTTAGAAGGCAAAATTGATAAAATTATCTTATCCCGTCCAGCTGTTGAAGCCGGAGAAAACCTTGGTTTCTTGCCAGGTGACTTAAAAGATAAGGTTGATCCATACCTAAGACCACTTTATGATGCATTATATGAGATGTTACCAGCAGAAACCGTTGATAAAAAACTTGCAATCGGAGAAATTGAAATAGCTCCACTAGCATTTATGCGTGGTAGAACACTTTCAAATGCTTTTGTTATTTTAGATGAGGCACAAAACACAACTCCAATGCAAATGAAAATGTTTTTAACACGCTTGGGCGAAAACTCAAGAATGGTAATAAACGGAGACTTAAGCCAAGTAGACCTTCCAAAAGGTGTTGAATCTGGCCTGCGTGAAGCAACAAGAATTTTGCATAAAATAGAAAACATTGGCGAAGTTGAATTCTCATCAAAAGACGTAGTTCGCCATGGTTTGGTTGCAAAAATTGTCAAAGCATATGAGGATAATATAGGCAAATGAGCATAATAGAATATTCACTTATCATAGATGATGAAAACTGGGAGCAAGAGCTTAAAAGCCACCAAGAGATTGCTGATACAATTTTTAACACCACAATGGAGCACCTTGTCACAGAGTTTGACCTTGAGCTCTTTGAGTTTGAAAAAAACTTTAATTGCAACTTAATATTAACCAATGATGATCAAGTCCAAGAGTTAAACAACCAATTCAGAGGCCAAGACAAACCAACAAACGTTTTGTCTTTTGCAAATATTGACAGCCAAGACTTTGAAGACATCTTAAATGATGAAGACGATGTTTCTTTGGGAGAAATCTTTGTTGCACTAGAAACTTTGCAAAAAGAAGCTACAGAAAAAAGCATCTCTTTAGAACACCATTTTGCACATTTATTTATTCACGGAATCTTGCACCTTTTGGGCTTTGACCACCAAATAGATGAAGATGCAGAAGAAATGGAGCAAATAGAGGTTGAAATTTTGCAAAAACTAAATATAATAAATCCATACGAGGAATAAAAATGTTAAAAAAAATATTTGGCAAGAAAAAAGCCGAACTAAGAGAAACCATAGAAGACTTGATTGAAGACGCCATAGAAGGTGAAGATTTTTCAGAGCATGAGCAATTAATCTTAAACAATGTTTTAGATCTTAAAGACACAAAATGCTCATCAGCAATGATATCAAGAGCAAATATTGTTGCGTTTCAAAAAGACGGCACAATAGAAGAACTTGCAGATCTTATGATAACAAAAGGTCACTCAAGAATACCGGTATACAAAGACAGCCTTGATGATATTGAAGGCATCGTACACGTAATTGACCTTGTAAAAAGCCTATTAAAAGGTGAAAAACACATTAAAATTTCTGAGCTTCAATCACGCAGTGTTGAGTTTGTTCCACCGACAATGCCTGTTTTAGATCTCTTAAAACAAATGCAAAAAGAAAAAAACCACATGGCAATCATAATCAATGAATATGGTGGCACAGAAGGCCTTATTACTATTGAAAACTTGTTAGAAGAAATTGTTGGCGATATTGAAGATGAATATGACTTAGAAGAAGACTACACAATATCGGCTCAAAAAGATGGCACTTTTATTGTTGATGCCAGAGTGGACCTTGACGAGCTTTATGAAAAAACCCAAATTGACTTAAGAGACGCCTGCCAAGACGATGACGTTGAGATTGACACCCTTGGTGGTTATGTTTTTCATCTTGCGCAAAAAATCCCCTCTCAAGGAGAAGAAATAGAAGTCTGCGCTTTAGAAAGCAAAGTCTGCTTTAAGATTTTAGAGGTTGATCCAAGGCGCATCAAAAAAGTCAAAATAACCCAATCTGAGTTACCAACTAAAACAGAAGAATAACCCACAAAAGCAGCCCAAAGGCTGCTTTTTCCTTACCTCCAGCAAATAGTTCTTGACTCTTATGTTTCTTATTATAACATCAAAACAAACAAAACTATAAACACAATTATTAACCTAAAAATAACAAGAAAATGGAAAAATTCACAAACAAAGAAGGCAAGACCTTCTTAGAGCGTTTCAACACAAAAACTTCTATGTGGGAAACTATATCAGAAGTTCAATTAATTAATATCAACCCTGCATTTGCACTTGAGAGTGACTATTATCTCTCAATCATCAATGCAGACGGCTTGGTAAAAGAAGCCTTCTACCCAACTCATATAATAGAGGGATATAATAGTTTTGCTCTTTTATATGAAGGCTTTGACAACACAAGAATTTATCATCAAGATACACTCGGTGATTATTTCTATAGTGTTGTGGATGAGGAAAACTATATGTCAACCGACACAATGATAGTTGCCTGCGTCCAAGGCATTCCAAAAAAGTTTGCCATCGACGACAATGGAGAAGTCATCAGAGCAACCTCAATTCAGGACTTAGAAATATTCAACTCATCCGAGAATGCAGATTTTTTCGAAATCAACGAAGTCGAAGAGGACCATATCGAAGTCTTCGGAAACAAAAATGGTGAAACACAAACCCATTTTGGGAGTTTTCCTGTTTTGAAAAAAGTTGAAGTTGACGATGGTGGCTGTGCATATTTCTGCGTAATAAACACAGAAACAATTATGTTTGAAAGCCATGAGGGTGGCTTTATTAGCATAAAGCCAGAAATAACCATCGAAACCCCAAACGGATTCCTGAAAGTTCATGAATACACCGACAAAAATAATGTAGAAATGAGTTTTATAACTCACAAAACAAAAGGTGAAATCGTGACCATAACAATCCCTGCAGCAAAAGTAACCCTCACTGAAGATGGCGAGCTTTTGATAGAGAAATAATAAAAAGGAGTGGGACAAAATCCCACTCCTTTCTTTATCTCTGAGCTCCAGCATCCCTAAGACACAAAATCATTTGTGAAATGACCTCGCTTGCTTCTACATGATCTTCCAAAAACTCCAACATAGAAAGACCATTTACTTTATGATTACCATCTGCTCCATAATCAATAAGCAGTTTAACATACTCAACTTTTTGCTGCATAACTGCTGACCATAACGGAGTGTCACCAAAGATATCCACACTGCTTAAACCAACACCATTGTCAAGCAAAAGCTTTGCATAAACAATAGGAGCATCCTCATCTATACATAAATGTATTATGCTCTTTGCACCATAAAGCTTAAGATCACCATAAGCTCCATTATCTAACAAAAGCTGTGGTATCTCAAACATGAGCGCATCCTCTTCATCAGCCGTTGTGATTACACAAGACAAAGCTGTTTCATCTGATAAAGTTTTGATGTTAAGATCTATTTTGTTCTTGTGCACAACAATGAGTTTTTTTGCAAAATCATAATGCTCATGCTTAATTGCCAATATCAAAGGTGTGTCTTCGCAAATATCAATTTGCGCATTAACATCAAAACCATTTTCAAGCAAAAACTTTGCAAGTTCCAGATACTCAGCCTCAATTGCCCAAGCCAACACTGGAATATGACCGAGCTTACAAAAGTCAAAAAAGCCATACTCACAAAGCTTCTTCTCAAAGTAGGCTATCTTTTGCTCTTCTGAGAGTTTTTTGTTTCTAATAAGCAACTCAAGCTTTTTTGATACTGCCTTAAGCTTAATTTCAAAACTAATAGTTTCAAGCAAATTTCTAAGAGAAAAATCTCTTACGCTCCAATAGAATGCACATAATTTTTTCATAATTGTAGTTTTTAGTTAATAATAATTACTTCATAAAATAACTATATTTCAATAAACTATATTGTAAAGAAAAAAACTCCAAACATCACAACCATAAAAAGAAAATAAATAAATTATCTTGCAAAAACTAGGCAGCGCTCAATTCCTGCCAAATCATTAACAACTTTTACAAAGGTATAATCAGAAAAAATCTTTTTAACATCCTGAGCTTGATTATAGCCAACCTCAAGATAAAGTCGCCCCTTTCCACTCAGCAAATTTTTTGCAATTTTTGCAATTTGCCTATAATCCCGTAGTCCATCAGCTCCACCGTCTAATGCCAACATGGGGTCATATTTTTTCACGCCCACATCAAGTGTTTCAATAACATCTGTTTCAATATATGGGGGATTTGAGGTTATTATATCAAACTTCTCACTCAAATTCAAATCAAACCAAGATGCATTAATAAATTTGCATCTCTCAAACACATTAAGCGCCGTTGCATTTTTTTTGGCAATGCTCAAAGCTTTATTTGATATATCAACTCCCACACCACAAGCTTCTTTAATATCCGCCAAGACAGAAAGCAATATACAACCAGAACCCAAGCCCAAATCTAAAACATTTTTTGCCATTATTTTTTGCCCATATTCAATTGCATCTTCTACCAAACACTCAGTATCAGCTCTTGGTGTTAACACATCTTCTGAGACAATAAATATATGCTTATAAAAGCCTCGTTCTCCAATAATCTTGTCGACAGGTTTTCCTTGTTTTTTCTCTTCGATTAAATCATTTATATTAAGATTATTTTTAAGAGCAAACTCTTTTAATAAATTATCTTCCAGTCTGCTCATTTATATTATTTCTAAAAATATTAAAATCTTGAGTACCTGATGCCCTAACTTTTGCAAGGCGTGCACTCATTCTGCACTTCAAGCCTGTAATGCATACCATTTCTTCTACTTGTTGCTTCTCTTCATTGGTTTGCTGCGTTTCAAAATCATCAGACATATTAAGCCCCTTTCAAGACAATTGTTAATTTTTCAAAAGCTTTTTTTTCAATTTGACGAACACGCTCTCTACTAATATTCAACTTCTGGCCAATTTCTTCAAGTGTCATTGGGTCATCAGAAAGCTGTCTGTGTTTTATAACAAATTGTTCTCTTTCATTTAACTTTGCCAAAGCATTATAAACCATTTCTGACTTTACTTTGCGTTCTTGCCTTGCGATATATTTGGTTTCAAGATTGGCACTATGATCAACCAAAGTATCGATCAGCTCCATATCTCCATCTTCACCAATCGTCACATTAAGAGAGGTATCGCCATTAATACGAGCATTCATTTCAACCACTTCGTTTGGTGTCACATTTAATCTATATGCAATTTCATTAATGTCTGCGTCATCTAATGACTTTTTTTGATAAAGCCCAAGTTTTGCCTTAATCTTATTAAGATTATAAAAAAGTTTTTTATGAGCAACTTTTGTGCCCAACTTAACCAAAGACCATGACTTTAAGACAAAGTCATTAAGGGCTGCTTTTATCCACCACATAGCATACGTTGACAACCTAACAGGTTTTGATACATCAAAACTTTTTATCGCCTGCATCAAACCAAGGTTTGCCTCAGATATCAAATCGGCAATTGGCAAGCCATAATGTCTATAAGAAAACGCCATTTTTGCAGACAATCGCAAGTGAGAAAGAGTGAGCTGTTGAGCTGCATTAACATCATCATTTTCTTTATATGCCAAAAGAAGTTCTTTTTCTTTCTCAGCCGAAAGCATCGGAATCTTCTTTATTTGTTCAAGATAAAACGACAAACTGCCTTCATCAATGATTGCTGGTAAAGTGTTTTTATAAGAACTAACAACTAAAGAATTGCTCATGTGTTTTTATTTCTCCTAATATCAATATAGGCTATATTGCTAAAAATTGCAACAAAGCGAATAATATTTATACACAAAGTATAACAAAAAATCAAGAATTATTTTATGCATAAGGCATCAGTATGTCACGCATTAAAACTCATAGAATTAGAGTTATAATAAGAGTTAAAGAAAACCCCAAGGGAGTGTACAAAAAAATACATGACCGAGGGGTTTATCTGCAAATTCTGTATTAGAACTCAATTATATGAGTTTTAATAATTGAAAAGGATTGAATTATAACCCCTTATTATTCGGCTAATAATAATAAAAAATATTTTTTGCGACAGGCGTGTAGATATACCTACATAACTTAGCAAAAAATATTTTTTATGTATTAGGCGCCAATAAGACGGGGTTATAATCAATAATTTATTGTGTGTTCAAAAAAGTATGCTTTTGGATGATCACAAACTGGACAAAGCTCTGGAGCTTCTCTGCCTTCGTGGTGGTGGCCGCAGTTGCCACATTCCCAAACTACTTTTTCTTCTCTTTCAAATACTGTGTTGTTTGTTACTTTCTCAAGCAATGCTCTGTATCTTTCTTCGTGAGATTTTTCTATTTTTGCAACAGCTTCAAACAAATATGCAATTTTATCAAAGCCTTCTTCTTTGGCATCAATTGCCATATTAGCATACATATCTGTCCACTCATAGTTTTCGCCTTCTGCAGCGTCTTTAAGGTTTGCCATTGTATCTGCAATAGAACCACCATGCAAAAGTTTAAACCATAATTTTGCGTGCTCTTTTTCATTATTTGCAGTTGCTTCAAAAATTTCTGCAATTTGAACATATCCTTCTTTTTTTGCTTTTGACGCATAATATGTATATTTGTTTCTTGCTTGCGATTCGCCAGCAAAAGCAGTCATTAAATTTTTTTCTGTTTTAGAGCCTTTAAGGTTCATTTCTTCTCTCCTTGTTATTGTTTACAGTTATGGCATATGCCTTTTAAGTTAATCTCATAGTCAAGTAAATCAAGTCCTTGTAACAAAAGTTTTTCTTTATTAAAACCTTTGAAGACATCACAGTCAACATCATAAACATTTTTACATATTTTGCAAACAAAATGATGATGATCATCAACATTGTGGTCAAAATGCATTGAACCATCGATTCCCTCAACTTTATTAATCAAACCTTCATCAGCCAACTGCTTAAGATTTCTATAAACAGTTGCCAAAGAAATTGTTGGCATTTGCTTTTTTGCTTTTTCATACACAAAATCTGCTGTTGGATGCACAACATTTTCTCTTAAGGTTTTTAAGACTAAATCTCTTTGTTTTGAGCTTCTCAATTATTTTTCCTATCATAAGTGATAATAGTTATCATTATCATAAAAAAATAAGTTGTCAAACTTTTTTTTAGATATTATATTTGCTACAAATTAATTAAGGAGATTTTTGATGAACAAACAAGAAATTAAAAAAGGCATACATTCAGTAGGCGTTAAAGATTTTGACATAAAAGAGTTTCATGGTTATAGCACAGAGCGTGGCACAACATATAACTCATATCTTATTGTTGCAGAAAAAACCATTTTAATAGATGGTGTAAAAAAGCCTTTCTCAGATGAGCACATCAAAAATATTTCTGCAATTTGCAATATTGAAGACATTGACTATATCATAGTCAATCATGTTGAAATGGACCACTCTGGTAACATTCCTGAATTAATGAAGCTTGCAAAAAAAGCCAAAATCATCACAAACATGGCAGCAAAAAAAGCCCTTGAAAACCATTTTGATACCACGGGCTGGGAATATGAAATTATAAAATCACAAGAAAGCTTTAATGCAGGAGACAAAACCTTTTCATTTTTATGCACCCCACTTTTGCATTGGCCAGATTCTATGATGACATATCTTCATGAAGATAAAATCCTTTTTTCAAATGATGGCTTTGGCCAACACCTTTGCAACAACTCTTATTTTGTGCAAGAAGAAAAACAAGAAACAGTTTTGTTTGAGGCAAAAAAATATTATGCAAACATATTATACCTATATGCAAACCAGGCAAAAACAGCTCTCAAAAATGCAGGAGACTTGGGATTGGATATTGAGATGATTGCCCCTTCTCATGGATTAATTTGGTCAGGGTCAAAAGAAGTCTCTACAATATTAAATTTATATTCAAAATGGGCCAGCGGAGAGGATGAAGGCAGCGCTTTAATAATTTTTGATACAATGTGGAGCGCAACCAAAATATTATCAGATGCAATAGAAGATGCTTTCAAAAAACAAGGCAGCAAAACAACCATGTTCAATCTATCAGATTTCCACATCTCAAATATTGTACCAGAGTTTTTAGACGCCAAATATATCTGTGTTGGCACCCCAACATTAAACAATCAGCTTTTTCCAAGAGTTTCCCAATTTTTAACCTATATCAAAGGCTTAAGACCTCTTAACAAAAAATCTTTGGCTTATGGCTCATTTGGATGGAAGCCAGGTGTTGTCAACCAAATACAAGCTGTTTTTGACGAGCTTGGTTGGCAATCTGTTGCACCTTTTGAAGAACAATATGCTCCAAAAGAAGATGATATTATAACAATCAAACAAAGAGTTGAAGAACTTATAAAATAAGTAGACAGTTAAAATAATATTCTTATAATAAGCGCATGAACATACATGAATATCAGGCAAAAAAACTTCTAAAAACCTATGGGATTAACATTCCCAAAGGAGCCATTGCCTATACCCCGCTTGAGGCCAAGAGAGTTGCAGCATCAATATCTGTCAAAGGACCATGGGTTATCAAAGCTCAAGTCCACTCAGGTAGCAGAAACCAAGGCCATTTTGCAGAAAAACGAGCTGGCAAAAAAAGCGGCATCAGAAAAATAACATCAAAAAAAGATATTCAAAAAGAAACTTCAGAAATGTTAGGCTCAACATTAATCACTCCACAAACTGGCACCAAAGGCAAGTTTGTATCAAGAGTATATATAGAGAAGTTTGAAAGCGTCAAAAAAGTTTTTTATTTTGCAATGGCAATTGATAGAAGCACTGCAGACCTTATCATGCTCATATCACACACAGGCGACCAACCCATAACTGAGGTAATAAAACAAAGCACAACTCCGTTATTGCGCCTTAAAATGGGCTTAAAAGACAGTGTTGACAGTGAGCAAATATATGCAATATTAAATTATCTAAAACTTGATGACAAATGCTATAAAAGTTTTGAAAACTTTATAAATAACATTCACAGATTTTTTATAGAAAAAGACGCATCAATGATTGAGATAAACCCTCTGGGTTTGCAAAAAGACAACAAATTAATTGCCCTAGATGCAAAGATATCATTTGATAAAAACGCACTATACCGCCAAGCTGATATCAAAATCCTACAAGACGACTATGAAGAAGACGCCAGACACCTTGAGGCCGCAAAACACGGGTTCAACTACAGGGGTTTTGATGAAGGCAGCGTTGGTTGTATTGTCAACGGCGATGGCCTTGCTTTAAGCATTATGGACTTATTTAAGTCAAAAAACAATGCCACAGCTTGCTTCTTAAACGTTAAAGGTGGGGTTGATAAAGACAGAGTTGCATCAGGCATAAAAGTTATTGTAACAAACCCAAGAGTTGAAGGTATTTTTATCAACGTTATAGGTGGCTTTGTCCGTTGTGACTTAATTGCAGAAGGCATCATTGCCGCAGCATCAGAGGTCGGGCTTAATGTGCCTCTTGTTGTTCGCTTTGAAGGCACAAACAAAAACGAAGCAATTGAAACCTTAAAACTATCAAACTTGCCAATAATAACGGCCCAGGATGAAGAAGAAGGTGCAAACCTTTTATTAAACGCAATGGAGGCTAGTGATTAATGTCTATTTTAATTGATAAAAACATAAAAACTATTATCCAAGGCATCACTGGGCAGCAGGCCTCTTTTCATGTCAAAAGATCAATAGACTATGGCACAAATGTTATTGCAGGGGTTAGCCCCAACAAAGGTGGCAAAAAACATTTAGGAATCCCAGTTTTTAACACCGTGCAAGAAGCAAAAAAAGAAACAAAGGCAAACTCATCAGTTTTATATGTGCCTGCAAAATTTGTAAAAACTGCTATGTTTGAGGCCATAGAGGCTGAGCTTGAGCTTGTAGTTTGCATAACAGACAGTGTTCCAGTCAAAGATATGTTAGAAATAAAAGCTGCGCTTAAGGGCTCAAAAACAAAATTAATTGGCCCCAATACTCCTGGCATAATTGCACCAGAGCACAGTGTTCGATTGGGCATTTTTCCAACAAACATTGTCAAACCTGGCAACGTTGGCATTGTCTCAAGATCATCAACTTTAACGTATGATGCAATTATAGAAACCAACCGCGCAAATATGGGGCAAACAACCGTAATAGGCCTTGGCGATGACCTTTTAATTGGCGAAGATTTTATAAAAATCATCAAAAAATTTCATGAAGATAAAGCAACAAAAAAAATTGTCTTAATTGGGCAAATGGGTGGTTTTTTTGAAGAAGAGGCTGCAGAGTATTATGCATCAATCAAAAACAAAAAGCCAATGATTGCTTATGTTGCCGGCACAACCATACCGCACGGCACACAAATGGGATATGTTGGTGACTTTATTGCCGGAGCAAAAAGCGTTGAACAAAAAGAGGATGCCTTAAGAAAATCAGGCATGATTGTTGCATCAAAAATAAGCCAAATCCACACTGAGCTCTTAAAGCTATGATAGAGCCCGTCATAAACTTTTTACTCCCAAACAGCTGCATTTCATGCAATAAAATACTTAAAACAAAATCTCAAATATGCATAGATTGCTTTAACAAATTAAACTTTATCAGCGCACCTTATTGCTCAAAATGTGGCAGACCGTTTGTTGATGGATCAGCCTCAAGACTTTGCGCACTATGTGTCCAAAATAAAGATAAAACAATCAACCTCTCAAGAAGCGTTTTCTTATATGATGAGATTTCAAAAAAAATGATCCTTGAATTCAAGTTTTATGATAAAACTCAAAATTCAAAAGCATTTGGCAAATGGCTTGAGCTTGCAAGCAAAGATATTATCAATCACGGCGTGGACCTCATAATTCCTGTTCCTCTTCATTTTATAAGATTAATCAAAAGAAAATATAATCAAGCAGCACTCCTTGCAAAAGAACTTGGCAAAAAGACCCATATAAAAGTTAATTATCATTCCCTTTGCAAAAAAAGGTATACAAAGCCACAAACAAAATTTTTGGGCATAAAAAGAAGAAGAAACGTAAGAAACTCATTTATAATAAAAAACCCATCTCAAATAAAAGATAAAAGAATTTTATTAATTGATGATGTAATGACAACAGGCTCAA
Organism: uncultured Azospirillaceae bacterium; assembly: GCA_964371845.1. Classification (GTDB taxonomy): domain Bacteria; phylum Pseudomonadota; class Alphaproteobacteria; order RF32; family CAG-239; genus JAWXUC01. The sequence continues at coordinate 17,057 of CAYJOO010000016.1, forward strand.
CCATAAAAGAATGCGCAAAAACTTTGATAAAAGCTGGTGCAAAAGAAGTCAACGTCTTAACACTTGCAAGAGTTTTATAACAAAAAAATGCCAGAATAACTCTGGCATAACATAAAATTGTTTCAAGCACAATTTTATAAACTCTCAATGGCCTTTGCAACCATTTTCTCTTGACTTAACTTATCTTGTTTTGTTAAGACATATTTTTTAACTTCATCAATTGCCTTATCAGATATCATTGTAACAATTTCTGCCGTTGCATCATTTTCCATCGATTTGTTTTTTGATGCCAACTCTGCCATTTTTGCTTTTGTATCAGCCTCAATTTTTATTATTGCTACTTCTCTTAAGGTTTCTGTTTGCATTTCTGCATCTTGCTGCAATAAAGCAATTTCTTTTTTAAGACTTTTTTGTTTTTCCAAATACTTTTGCAGTAATATTTTTGCATCATCTCTTAACAAAACAGCTTTTTCAATAGAGTTTAAAATTACATTAATTCTTCCGTGCAAAAGAGACAATATTGATTTTGCCACAGGTTTTGCCAAACATATGACAACCAGCAAAAAGCTCATAGCAACATAAAATTCTGCAGTCGTATAAAAGGCACCATCACCTGCGGCAAGGGCTTGGTTGCAAAAAAGCAATGATACTGTAAATACAATTTTATTCATCTATACATCCAACTTTTTAATTATGTCTTTGCTTAAGTTTTTAGCAATTTTTTCAACCTCAAGAAGCGCTTGATCTTTCAACTTTGCTATATTCTTCTCGGTTTTTTCAAGTTCTTTATAAATTTTTTCATTAGCTTCTTTTTGTTTTTTATCAATCAAATCTTCAAGCTCTGTTTTTTGCCTTATGGCCATGTCATCAGCCTTATTTTTCGCATCCAAAATTGAGGCTTCATAACTTCTTAAAACCTCAGCTGCTTCATCATTAAGTTTTTGAGCTTGTTTTATGTAACCCTCAATTTTATCTGATCGACGTTTTGCAACATCAACCAATCTTGGCGCCAAGACTTTTGCAACAACAAGATAAAGAGCCCCAAACGTCAAACAAAGCCAAAAGATTTGAGATAAAAACCAAGTAGAATCTAACTGTGGCATAAATTATTGCCCAGTCAACATAATAAGAGCAACTACAAGCGCATATAAAGCAATAGCCTCAACCGCTGCAAAGCCTACCCAACCATAAAGATCAACATCTTTTTTAACTTGTGGGTTTCTACCAACTGTAGAAATAAGAGTTGTCCAAACTTGTGACACACCCCAAGAAGCTGCCATCATAGACAATGCACACATACCTGCACCAATATAAACCATAGGTTCCA
>CAYJOO010000017.1:0-18037 GCA_964371845.1 uncultured Azospirillaceae bacterium
AAGTTTGCAAAAAATGTTTTCCTGATGGGGATAAAGATTTGCAAACAGATGAAGACACACAAGCTTTGGTTTTGGTTGACAAAAACATAGGAGTTGTTGGCTATTGTGTATATAATCCCAAAGATAAATCTATTGATGATATGGCAGTACTTCCAGAATATCGCAAAGATAAAAAAGGTTCATCTTCAAAGTTATTAAATGAAATGATTAAAAAAACCAAAGAGATTGGCGGCGGAGAATGGAGCGCCGAGCTTAGGGATCAAACATCATTAAGATATATGAAAGCTATGAAAGAAAGGGGTTTAATAAACTTGGAGCTTGGCGAAGTTGATCATGTGATGTCTGATGGCTCAAAAGTATTTAAGGCAACCTTTAGCTTAAAAGACCAAGAGCAAAAACAAAATGCTCAACAAAAAAATATTGTTATGCCTCAACGCGGCGGACTTGGTGAGTAGGTTCTTTAATTAATATCAATCTTGGGTATAAGTTTTGTTTGATACATCAAATGTCAAATATATTCAGATCTTTTGTTATATGCTGTTTTTTTTCAAGCTTATTGCTTTTATAAAAACAAAAATATTTCAAAAAATGCTTTAAAATAATAAAAAAGCCTTTATGATAACAAATCGATTATTATAAGGGGAATAATACATGTCAGATATGCCAGATTTTATATCGCAAGAAAACAAAGTAGATTATAGTATAGACGCGCCAGAAATCAAGTCACACTGGGCATCAAAAAACATATATAAAATTATGCTGTATTTTTCTTTTGCATGGTTTGGCGTGGTGTTATTATACATTACAAAATATTTTGGTTGGTCAAATCTGTTTTTGATGATGCCAGATGAATTTGGTGGTTTTTTGGCAGGCGTTACGATTCCTTTGGCCGCAATTTGGGTTATTATGGCATATATTGATCGCGGCACCAATTTCAAAAACGAGGCAAAATTCTTGCGCGCATATATGAATCAACTTGTATATCCAGAAGAAGGCGGTGCTCAAACAGCAAAAGCCATGGCAGATGCAATCCGCTCTCAGGTCATTGAATTACAAGAGGTTACAAAAGAGGCAAATGCTCAAACCTTAAACATCAAAAAAGGCTTGGAAATAAAAATAGAAGAGTTTTCAAAATTGGTTGCAGTTTTGGATTCTTACTCATCAAAAACGATGAATGATTTTTCAAACAACATTGGCAATATGGTCAAAAATTTTGAATACGTTAATCAAGCTTCAAATTCTGCAGCCCAAAACTTAAGAGGCACATTATCAGAGTTTTCAGATATCTCAAACAATATATCATCTGACTTAAACAGTCTTTTTAATAAAATCGCCCCACAAATATCAGAGCTTAAAATATCATCAAAAGACTTGAGCCTTATCAATCAAGAAAACCTTGATAAAGTAGAAAAAAGCAACATTATCTTAAAAGATTTTGCAGAAAAAACCGTAAGCAATATCAATATTATCTCAAAAGGCTTATTTGAGCAAACAACCAAATTAGAAGAAATCTCTGGCAGTGCAGTTAATAAGGTTGAGAGTATGCATCTTTCTTTGCAAGGCAGTGTTAAAGACCTTGGCAAAACATTGGATTCTCAAAGCAACTTTATCATGGGGCACATTAAAGCTATTGAAAGCAGCAATGAGGCTCTTGCCAAAAAAATGAGCACTCAAGGCGAGTTTGTTGACGCAGAAGTAAAAAAAGTAATTACCAGAAGCTCATTTGTTTCAGAGGCAATAGACACTCATGTTTCAAACTTAAACACTGTGGCTGATAATATGGTCTCAAATCTTGATGCTTCAATTAACATCATTCAAAAATCAACTGATGTTCTAGAGGCCAATGCCTCAAGCTCGCTTGTTGCTTTTACAGGTGTTGTCAACGCAATTGATAAAGGCGCTGAAAAAGTTGAATTAGCGTGTGCAAAATCATCTGAAAACGTTGATGCTCTTGATAAAAAGATAACACTTAAAAACAGCGAGTGGAACGTTTTATACAAAGAGCTTCTACAAAACAATCAGGCAATTTCTGTGGACATTTCAGATAAGGCTCAAGACCTCAAAAACATTACTCTTCAGGTTATGGGAGATATCAAAGAAGTTGGCGATACAATGGACAAGTATTCAACAGACTTAACACATACAGCATCTCTTGTTGTTGCTCAAAACAAACAAAGTGAAATGTCTTTGGCGCAGCAACAAAAAAATATCAACACTTCAATAGATTCACTTGAAGATGCCAGAACAGAAATCAAAAAGCAAATAGAAGAGCTCTCAAGAGCAGCACTTGTTATCAATGATGAGGCTGTTGTTGCAATAGATAGCTTAAAAAACCAAATGCAAGAGACACTCATCTCATCAGAAAGTGTTGTTCAAAAAACAAAAATAATCAACGCAAACTTAAAGGAGCAATCAACAGAGTTTGACAAATCAACAAACAAAACACTTGCCACAATAGGTGAGTTTAATAACAACTTGCACTCTCATTGCAAAGAGATTGACAACGTTGCAAATAATATTGAAAACAAATCAATTGCAATATCAAAAATTTTAGAAACTCAGGCAGAAGCAGTTGCACAAAGTGCTGAAAACACAAGCAAAAAGCATGAAAGCATTTTATCATTGTTTAATGAACAAACAAATATCTTAAACTCTGTTACACAAAAAACAGTTAGTTATGTTTCAGATGTTGTTTTCTCTCTTGATGAAAAAGCAGAGGCAATCACCACATTATTTGACCATCAAAAAGGCGCCTTTTTTGATATATGTGACAAGCTTTCAGAAAACACTTCAACAATAGCAAACACAATCAAAAAACACACCCAAAATCTTGATCAATCAACTCAAAAAGCCTTTGCAAAAATGAGCGCGCTTGAGGAAGATATCAACAAAAGAGCAGATATGGTTTCTCAAATATCAAATGCAAATATTGATAAAATATCAGCAACGCACAAACACTTAGAGGACAAGTCAGACTTGATGATTGAAAAAATATCAAGTGTTCATAATCAGTTTTCAAACACTTCAAGTGTTATCTCAACAACTTTGCAATCATTTGAGGACTCTATAAAATCTTTGGAAGAAACCTCAGCAACAGGCGCCACAACTTTAACAAACAACGCAAATATAATCAGCCAAACAAATGAAAAACTATCTCAAGACAGCAAAGAAGTCTTTGATATGTTATCATCACAAAACACTTCATTAGATGGTTTTTTAATCAGAATAAAAGCACAGGCAGACAACTTAAAAGAAGTATTTGAAAACCAAAAAGAAACCTTAACAGATGTCGCAAACGCGGTGGCAACACAAGCCAGATTAGGTGAAAACTCATTGTCGCAACAATACAAAATTCTTACCGATGCATCAATTGAGGTGTCTCAAAAATTAAACGACATTCAAGAAAAATTCAAAAACAACGTTGGTGTCATAACAGATTTTTCTGGCAAAGTGGCATATGAAATTGACACACTTGGCGATAGATTAATTAATATATCAGAAGATGTAGAAAAATCTTCACAAAAAGCCATCAAAAATGTGCAGTCTGTTTCAATTGCCCTATCTCAGTGTGAAGAAGATCTTAACAAAACAGTTGGAAGCACAACAAAACAAGTTGGCTCTGTCGTTGGCGATTATGAAAAATATATCGCAAATTTCAACACCGTAACAGCAGAAGCAAGTACAGGCGTTGTAGAAATTAATAACCTGATTTTAGACCAAAGTGACAAGATGATAAAAATATCCGAAGACACAAAAGACTTGGTAACATGTTTTAATACAGTCTTAAACGACACATCTTTGGAGCTTTCAAATCGTGCAAACTTTGCTTTTGAAAAAGTAAAAGGCCTTGGCGAAAGCTTGAAAAATTTGAGCAACCAGCTTGAAGAAGCCGGCAAACTTGGCTCAAAACACTTAGAGGCATCTGGTGACAAATTAAGAGCGCAAATAACAGAGATATCTGCCAATGCAGAGCGTATCTCAAACTCAATACTTGGTTCAGGAGAAACCTTTTTAAGACAATCAGATGTCTTAGTTGTTGCAACTGATGATGCTGTCATAAAAGTAAACAAAGTAATGGACAAGTTAGAAGAAACCTCAAAAACATTTGCCGTTATTGGAGATGTTACAACATCTCAGACCCAAAACTTCAAAGAGCTTGTTGATGCACAAATCACAACGCTAACAGAAGTCGCAGGCAAGGCAGATAAAAAGCTTACTGAGTATTTGAGCGCTTATGACAAAACAACAACAGACACGTTCTTAAAAGACGCATCATATGTTGTAGAAACACTAGAAACAGCCTCAGTTGACTTAATCAAATTATTGGCTCCAGAAAATGTTGAAGAATTGTGGAAAAAGTACTACAACGGCGACAACTCCGTATTTACAAGATATTTGGCAAAAAATTTGAACAAAAATCAAATCACAACCATAAAAGAAACATATCAAAACAATGCAGAGTTCAGAAAAGTTGTAAGCAGATACTTATCAGAATATGAGGCCTTGTTAGAAAAAGCACAAAGAAATGAAAGAGCAGGGGTTCTTTTGTCTGTGATTACAAGTGCAGATATTGGCAAAGTATATTATATAATAGCAAAAGCATTGGATAAATTAAATTGACAAACATATACTTAGCACCAATGGCTGGCATTACAGACAAACCAACCAGAAACCTTATCGCAAGCTTTGGCAGCGGTATTATGTTTTCAGAAATGGTTGCCATAAATGCCATTAGTTTTAAGAACCAAAAGTCATTGGCAATTGCAGACGTCAGAGATGAGCCTTATGATGTTATTGTGCAGCTGATGGGTAACAATCCTCAATTGTTTGCAGATGTTATTCCTGCCATAGAAGATCTTGGCGCAAAAAGCATAGATATCAATATGGGTTGTCCAGCAAAAAAAATTGTAAACAACAATAGCGGATCATGCTTGATGAAGGACATCAAAAACGCGCAACAAATTATTCAAAAAGCCAAAAAAGCAACAAATCTTGATTTGAGCATCAAGTTTCGCCTTGGTTGGGATGACAACTCAAAAAACTATTTAGAGTTTGGCAAAATGGCAGAAGGTGAGGGTGTTAGCTTTATAACAATGCATGGCAGAACCAGAAGCCAGTTTTATGCAGGCACTGCAGATTGGGACGCCATAAAAGAGCTCAAAGAAAACATCAGCATTCCTGTTATTGGCAACGGAGACATAGACAGCCCACAATTTGCAAAAAGCATGTTGGAGTGCTCAAATGTCGATGGCTTGATGATTGGCAGGGCAACTTTGGGGCAGCCATGGTTAATAAAAGATGTTGATGATTATATTAACAAAGGCATTGTCAATCCAGAAAAAACAATTTTTGAAATAAAGCAAATTTTGTTAACTCACCTTAAAGGTTTGATAGATTATTATGGGGAGTATCAAGGTTTGAGAATTGCCAGAAAGTATGTTGGTTGGTACTCAAAATCTATGAAAAACGCCAAAAAGTTTAGAGAAGAATTTATGAAAATAACAACCCTAAGCATGGCATTAGAAAAAATTGAGGAGTTTATGATATGAGAATAATTGTCGCAGGCGCCGGGCTTACAGGCACAAGCATTGTCTCTTATTTGAGCAAAAACTTTAAGGCAGATGACATCGTGGTTATAGATAACAATCAAAAAGCCTTAAAACGCTTATCTCAATTATATGATATTCAAACAATATTTGGCTCAAGCTCAAGCCCAGAAATATTAAAACAAGCTGGCGCAAAAAATGCAGATATTTTAATGGCATTAACAAACAGTGATGAGGTCAATATGGTTACCTGCCAAATGGCATACAGTTTGTTTAATGTGCCACAAAAAATTGCCAGAATTGAGTCTCTTGACTTTTTATCGCCTGTTTCAAAAAGCCTGTATAATGTAGAAAATATGCCAATTGATTACACGATCTCAACAGATTTGGCAATAGCCAATAGCATTTTTTCTTTAATCAAAACACCTTTTGCCAAAGACGTTGGAGACATCAAACAAGGCAAAATAAAAATGTTTTCTTTTAAGATTGATCATCAAACTCCAGTTATAGGTGCACAAATAATGGAGCTTGAAAGACTTTTTGAAAACATTAAAATAAGCCCATTGTCAATTATCAGAGGCCAAGCCGTTATCATTCCAACACAAGAAGAAACACTTAAATTTGGTGATGAGTTTTTATTTTTAACTCTTGACGAAGATGCCGACATTGCAATAAAAGCTCTTGGCAAAGAAAGCCAAACAAATGAGCATGTCTTGATTTTTGGTGCAAACAAAACCTCAGAAATATTAATTGAAATGTTAGAAAAAGACAGCGTCATAACAAGAGTAAAACTGCTTGAAGAAGACATTAAAAAAGCACAAGACATAAGCTATAAATACGGAAACATTCAAGTTATTAGTGGCTCTGTCTTAAATGATGACGTTTTATCAGAAGCCAGTATTGAAGACGCCGATGTAACAATTGCCCTAACCCCACAAGACAAAGATAATATCCTAGTCTCAATATTATCAAACAGCTATAATGTTGACGCCAACATATCAGTCTTAAGCTCAACAGTTTATGACAGCGTCTTAGATAATCAAATCAAAAACACAGCCGTTGACAAAAGCGCAGTTATCGTCTCAGAGATAATCAAATCAATCAGACCAACCAATTTAGACTTTGCACACGTCTTAAGCAAAGATTATGGAGAGGTATGGGGCTTAAAATTAACAAAAAGAGTTGACTACAAAAAAATAATCAAACAAAAAGGCATTAATATAGCAATGATCATAAGAGGTGATGAAATCTTTTATGATATACCACAAAACGGTCTTTATCAAAAAGACTATGTTATATTATTTGCTCAAAACGAACATATCAAAAAAATAGAGGAGTTGTTTTTATGAACAAAATATTTTTAGAAAAAATCCAAAATGAAAAAATTTCAATAACTGTATTTTTGTTAAATGGCATCAAGCTTCAGGGGCACTTGGTCTCTTTTGAAGATGACACAATCTTATTAAAAAGAGATGGGCATATTCAATTAATTTATAAGCACAGCATTTCAACAATAATGCCAGCAAGCGTGGTAGAACTTTGAAAACACTTTTAATTTGCCCAAATGATAGCAACCAAGAAGAGGCTTTTGGCTTAACTCAAGCAATTGACTTAGATGTTATAGAAACTTTAAGCCCAAAGCTCAAAGAGATTAGGCCTTCAACATATTTTTCAAAATTTGTTATGGCAAAAATAAAAGAGTTTGAGGCTGACTTGTTGGTTGTAGATGCCAACCTAAGCCCAGTACAACAAAGAAACTTAGAAAAAGAGCTAGGTCTTAAAGTAATAGACAGAACAGCCTTGATTCTAGAGATATTTGGCAAGCGCGCACAAACCAAAGAAGGTGTTTTGCAAGTTGAGCTAGCACATTTAACATATCAAAGAAGTCGCCTTGTTAGGAGCTGGACCCACCTTGAACGCCAACGCGGTGGTGCTGGCTTTTTAGGCGGCCCGGGGGAAAGGCAAATAGAGCTGGATCGCCGTATCATTGATGATAAAATCGTTAAGATAAAAAAAGAGCTAGAAAAAGTAAAAAGAACCAGAGAACTGCAAAGAGGCGCCAGAAAAAAAATACCATACCCAATTGTGGCTCTTGTTGGCTATACCAATGCAGGCAAGTCTACATTGTTTAATTATCTTGCCCACTCTGAGGTTTTTGCAAAAGACTTGCTCTTTGCAACATTAGACACAACACACAGAAAAATAAAGCTGCCATCAAACAAAGAGGTCATAATCTCTGATACAGTTGGTTTTATATCAAACCTTCCTCACGAGCTTATTATGTCTTTTAGGGCAACCTTAGAAGAAGTTCTAGAGGCCGACATTGTTGTTCATGTAAGAGACATATCAAATGAGAACACAAAAAAACAAAAACAGGACGTCTTAAATGTCTTAAAAGATTTGGGTTTTGAAGACAACGGCAATTTCATTGAAGTCTTAAACAAAATAGACCTCATCAGCCATCGTCCCAGAGGCATTGCCATAAGCGCTGTCAACGGAGAAGGGCTTGACAAATTGCTTTTAGAGGTTGATAAAAAACTTGCCAAAGGTGAGGTTTCCAAAAAAATCAAAATAGATGCATCAAATGGCAAAAAAATTGCGTGGTTACACCAAAATTCAAATGTGATTTCTCAACAATTTATTGAAGATAAAATAGAGTTCAAGATAAAAATATCAAAAGAAAAATACGCCGTATTCCAAAAATTATAACCTATCCATTAGCAAATAATGCCGCCACCAAGCACAAGCTCTTTATCATAAAAACAGCAAACTTGCCCTTTTGCGATTCCAAATTGTGGTTCCTTAAGATGAATTAAGGCGCTCCCGTCATTTTGCAATTCAACTCTTGCAGGGGCTTTATCTTGTTTTGAGCGCAATTTTACCATACACTCGAAACTTTTTTCAACATTTTCTAAAAAGTTTAATTCTCTAACAAGAACTTCGGTTGTCTTTAAGTTTTCTTTATTGCCAATAACAACCTCATTTTTATTAGCGTTTATGGCTACCACATATTGTGGCTCTTCAAAGCCGCCAATTCCAAGGCCTTTTCTTTGTCCAACGGTGTGGTTGATAATCCCTTTATGTTTGCCAACAATATTGCCTGAACAATCAACAATGTTTCCCTCCAAGGTGTTTTCAAACATCTGAGAATATCTACCATTTGGTATAAAGCATATGTCTTGGCTATCTGGTTTGCTATAAATATCGATACCTGCTTTTTTTACAATTTCTCTTGTCTCATCTTTTGTAAATCCCTCAAGCGGAAAAGAAATCATAGACAACCTATCTTTATCAACCATACACAAAAAATAGCTCTGATCCTTTTTCTTATTGCAAGCCTCGTATAGGTGCCCATCAACAAGTTTTGCATAATGCCCCGTTACAATTTTGCTTGCACCTCTTTTTTTTGCCTCTTCAACCAAGAGGCCAAGTTTTATGTATTTGTTGCACATAATACACGGAGAAGGGGTCAACCCTTGCAGATATGTCTCTTTGAAATATTTGATTACATATTCATCAAACTCTTTTGTATAGTCAATAAAATGATGCTCAATCCCAAGCTTTTTTGCAACTTTTGCAGCATCAGCAATTTCTTCACCAAGCAAATTCATTGTCAAACCAAAGACTTCATAGCCTTGTTGCTGCAACAAAATCACTGCTGCAGTACTGTCAACACCACCACTCATTGCAACACAAACTTTATTACTCATCCTTACACACTCCATAGGCCACAAATGATTTATCTTTGTTTGCAAAGTGATGAGCAGGTATGCCAACTGCAGTTTGATTGTTTGGCACGTCTTTTAACACTACAGAATTTGAGCCAATTTTAACATAATTGCCAATATTTATTGGCCCAAGAACTTGCGCTCCAGATCCTATAATTACATTGTCGCCAATGTTGGGGTGCCTTTTGCCTTTATCTTTGCCGGTGCCCCCAAGTGTAACATTTTGATATACTTTAACATTGTTGCCAATAACGGTTGTTTCACCAATGACAACACCAAATCCATGATCAATAAAAAAACATTTTCCTATTTTTGCAGCTGGATGAATCTCTATTGCCGTAAAAAATCTTGCAACTTGAGAAAGCATTCTTGCCAATAGCTTAAAGTTTTTTTGCCACAAATAATGTGCGATTCTATAAAATATGATTGCGTGCAAACCACTCGAACACAACAAAACCTCGGTTTTTGAATGCATTGAAGGGTCTTTTTTAATAATAACATCAATTTCTGATAAAAAAAGCTTGAATTTTGATTTCATTTTGTGATACATTCCTTCTTGTTATAAAAATAATAACATAAAAATTTAAATATAAGGTTAATAAATGACAGAAGTTATCTTAAATGGTGAAGCCGGCAGACTAGAGGGCAGATACCATAAAAACCCAAATCCAAACGCTCCAATTGCTTTAATTTTGCATCCGCACCCACAATATGGTGGCACGATGAACAATAAAGTGGTTTATACAATGTTTAATTGTTTTGAAAAACTTGGTTTTTCTGTACTGCGTTTTAATTTTAGAAGTGTTGGTCGCTCACAAGGCGAGTTTGAAGACGGTGTTGGTGAGCTTGCTGATGCAACTGCTGCTTTAGATTGGCTTCAAGCAAATAATCCAGAAGCAAAGCAATGTTGGATTGCAGGATACTCATTTGGCTCATGGGTTGGTCTTCATTTATTGATGAGACGCCCAGATATTAACAACTTTATTGCCTTATCTCCACCAGCAAATGACAAAGATTTTTCTTTCTTGGCACCATGCCCAACAAGTGGTTTAATAGTGCAAGGTGGCAAAGATGACATTGTTCAACCATCAAGTGTTGCACAATTGGCAAAAAGATTAAATCAACAAAAAAATATTGATGTTGACTTTGCCTTAATTGAAGACGCAGACCATATGTATAACGGTTATTTAGTAGACTTGTTTAAGGTTTGTGCCAATTATGTAATCGGAGCAGCCAAGCAAAAAGCCCCTCAGAAAAAAAGAAGAGGCAGAAGAAAAAAAGTAGAGATGATAGAAGAAAGAGAAAGGCAAGCCTCAGAGCACACAACAGAAGAATAAAAAAAAGGGTGATTAATATCACCCTTTTTTGCACGTGCTTTATTTTTTGAATGCAATCTTTGTAACTTCTGTTGCACATTCAACAGGAATTATTTTTAATTCATCCAAAACATTTTGAGGGATATCAGCCAAATCTTTTTCATTTTCTTTTGGGATAATAACTGTTTTAATTCCGCCTCTTAGTGCTGACAATAGCTTTTCTTTCAAGCCACCAATTGGCAACACTCTTCCTTGCAGTGTAATTTCTCCTGTCATAGCCACATCTTTTCTAACTGGTGTTTCTGTCAACAAAGATACAATTGTTGTGTACATTGCAATACCAGCTGATGGCCCATCTTTTGGAGTAGCACCTTCTGGCACATGGATATGAACATCTGTGCTTTCAAAAATCTCAGAGTCTTTGCCCAAGTCTTTATAATGTGATTTAACAACAGAAAAAGCTGTATCAATAGATTCTTTCATAACATCGCCAAGTTTACCTGTTTGAGTGATTTTTCCTTTGCCAGGCATTTTTGCTGCTTCAACAAATAATATGTCACCTCCAACTTCTGTCCAAGCAAGCCCAGTTGCCACACCAATTTGATCTTTTGTTTCAGCTACTCCGTACCTAAATTGTTTTACTCCCAAATATTTTTCAATATTCTCTGGTGTTACAACAATTTTTGAAATCTTGTCCAATAAAATTTCTTTAACTGCTTTTCTGGCAATTTTTGAGAGTTCTCTTTCCAAGTTTCTAACCCCGGCTTCTTTTGTATAATATCTAATAACCTCTTTGATTGCCCCATCAGATATGTCAATTTCTTTTGGTTTTAACGCGTTTTCATCCAAAGCCTTAGGAAGCAAATGCCTTTTTGCAATTTCTATTTTTTCATCTTCAGTATAACCAGATAATCTTATTATCTCCATTCTATCCAATAGAGGTCTTGGCATATCCAAAGAGTTTGCTGTTGTTACAAACATTGCATCAGATAGGTCATAATCAACCTCAAGATAATGGTCATTAAATGCATTGTTTTGTTCTGGATCCAATACCTCTAACAAAGCAGACGCAGGATCACCTCTGTAGTCATTGCCAAGTTTGTCAATCTCATCAAGCAAAAACAATGGGTTTGAAGAGTTTGCTTTTTTCATTCCCTTTACAATTTTGCCAGGCATTGATCCTATATATGTGCGTCTATGTCCTCTGATCTCGGCCTCATCTCTAACCCCACCTAGTGCAGCCCTAACAAAGTTTCTGCCTGTTGCTTTTGCAATGGATTTGCCCAAAGATGTTTTACCAACACCAGGAGGTCCAACCAAACAAAGAATAGGTCCTTTAACTTTGCTTGCTCTTGATTGCACTGCCAAATATTCAATAATTCTTTCTTTGACTTTTTCCAAGCCATAGTGGTCCTTATCCAAAACTTCCACAGCTTTTTGAAGGTCTTTGTTTACTTTTGAGTTTTGCTTCCAGGGAATATCTAAAATCCAATCCAAATAGTTTCTAACAACAGTTGCCTCAGCACTCATTGCTCCCATATTTTTTAGCTTTTTAAGTTCTCCAAGAGCTTTTTCTTTTGCTTCTTTTGAAAGTTTTTTCTTATTTATTTTTTCTTCATATTGCGCAATTTCAGAGCTTTGCTCTTCATCCTCACCAAGCTCTTTTTGAATGGCTTTCATTTGCTCATTTAGATAATAATCTTTTTGGCTTTTCTCCATTTGTTTTTTTACGCGAACTTTAATTTTGTTCTCAACTTCAAGCAAAGTGATTTCAGCATCCATAAAACCCAAAATTTTCTCCAATCTTTCTGTTAATGAATGGCTTTCAAGCAAAAATTGTTTGTCTGCAATTTTAAGAGATAGATGAGATGCAATTGTATCTGCAAGTTTTGAATAATCCTCAATTTGGTTGACGGTTTCAATCGTATCAGCAGTTATTTTTTTTGAGAGTTTTACATAATCATTAAAAGAAGACAAAACAGCCCTAACCAGTGCCTCAACCTCTTCTCCTTTTGTTGCATTTTCGTCTGGCAACAAAACAAATTCAGCTTCAATAAAAGATGTTTTTTTGCTAAAAGATTTAATCTCAACTCTTTCAAGTCCTTCAATTAAAACCTTTACTGTTCCGTCAGGTAGTTTTAGCATTTGCAAAATTGTGCCAATTGTGCCAACACAATATAAATCTCTGTTTTTTGGCTCATCTGTTTTTGAATCCCTTTGCGTAAGCAATACTATTGGAGTGTTTTTTTCCAACGCTTCTTGTAGTGCGGTTATAGATTTTTGTCTGCCCACAAACAAGGGTACTATCATTTTGGGATATACAACAATGTCTCTTAATGGCAATACTGGCAACTTTTGTTTTTTCATAATCAATTTCTCCTTATTTTAATATAGGTAGCGAAGATAAAAAATGCAAGACAACAAAAATATATCCACAGTAATAAAAAACATTTGCCAGTTTTATATTTTTTGCTATATTATCAAAAGTAAAGGAAAATGGTATGAATATAAGTTTTACAAACCAAAGCAATGATGACATTTCAGTTGAGCTCTCAGTAGTGCTTGGCACAACAAAATTGCGCGTGCAACAATTATTAAAACTGGGGCGCGGCGCAGTAGTAGAGTTGGACAGGCACATCGGCGAACACGTTGATATATACGCAAACAACGTTTTAATTGGCAAAGGTGAAGTCGTTATTACAGAAAACGACACCGTTGGTGTAAGCCTTATTGATTCTATAAAAAAGAAATATGATTAAAAAAATAAAAAATAAAATACTCAAAAACAAAGTTACTAACTATATAATTAGCGCACTTATATTTTTATATGTAAAACTAATAGAAAAAACCACCCATTGGTCATATGATGGTGAAGCCAACATCTTAAATGAGCTTAAGGGCGAGGGTGCAATTTTGTGCTCTTGGCACTCAAGAATTGCCATGCTTGCCACATATGGCAACAGAGGTGCAAAAGTAAACGCTCTTGTTTCTGCCCATGGCGATGGCAAGATTATTGCAGGCTTATTAAAACACTTTAAGTTTGGAATAGTCAGCGGCTCATCAAACCGAAACGCAAAAGCAGCTGCTGTTGCCTTAATGCGCAAATTAGAAAGCAAAGAATCAATTGCAATTATTCCAGATGGCCCAAGAGGTCCTGCTCAAAAAATGACAATTTCTCCAATATATTATGCCAGCAAAACAGGATGCCCAATTATTGCATCTGCTTATAGCACAAAAAAAGCAATTATTATTGAAAAATCTTGGGACAAGATGATGTTTCCGCTTCCGTTTTCAAAAGGCGCATTTGTTTTTTCAGACCCATTCTATGTTCCCCAAAACGCATCTCAAGAAGAGCTTGAAGAGTACAGAGCAAAGTTTGAAAAAATCTTAAACAAGGTAACAAAAAAAGCAGACAAGATGGCAGAGCGTGCATGATTGTTTTAGCAACTATCAATGCCAAATATATTCATTCTTCATTTGCATTAAGATACCTAAAAGCAAACCTCAAAGAGTTTGAAGATAAAACCGCAATATTAGAATTCAACCCAGATGATAAAATAAATGATATCGCAGAAAAAATTTTATCACACTCTCCTCAGTATGTAGGGCTTTCAATATACTTGTGGAATGTTGAGGCCATAAAAAAACTGATTGATATCATAAAAGCAGTTGCACCTGATGTCAAAATTATCATAGGTGGTCCAGAGGTTGATGATACCATAATATCAGATTATACAATATATGGAGAAGGGGAGCTTGCCCTTTATCATATCATAAAAAACACCCCCACACAAAAAGATGTTTATATTCCAATTGAGGATGTATCTGTTCTTAAAATGCCATATTATCTTTATACTCAAGAAGATATATCTCAAAGAGTTGTTTATGTTGAAAGCTCTCGCGGTTGCCCGTTTTCTTGTGAGTTTTGCTTGTCATCAAACTCAAAAGGGGTCAGATATTTTGATCTAGATATGTTTTTGGATAATATGAGAATGCTTTTGGAAAAAGGCGTTAAGCACTTTAAGTTTATTGACCGAACATTTAACCTAAAATTTGATAGATGCAAAAAAATATTGGATTTTTTCTTTGATAATTATGTTGATGACTTAAGGCTGCATTTTGAGGTCTTTCCTGATAAAATATCAGATGAGCTTATGGCAGAAATCAAACGTTTTCCCAAAGAAGCCTTGCACCTTGAGGCCGGTATTCAAACTTTTTATGAACCATCATTAAGCTTAATATCAAGAAAACAAGATGAAGAAAAAACCCTTAAAAATTTGGCATATATTATGCATGAAACTGGAGCAGATATTCATGCTGATTTGGTTTTTGGTTTGCCAGCATCAACAATGGATACCATTGCCAATGACTTTGATACAATCATCAAATTAAAACCACAAGAATTGCAGCTCGGCATCTTAAAAAAATTAAAGGGAGCGCCAATAAAAAGGCATGATGAAACATATCAAATGAAATATTATAACAGTCCCCCCTATGAAATTTTGCAAACAAGCACTATATCTTTTGTAGATATGCAAAGATTAAAAAGATTGGCCAGATATTTTGACATCTTTTATGCACACATAATAGATGCTGCATGGGATTTTTGTACGTGGTTAAAGTTTTCAGACTTTTTGTGGGCAACATATAGACAAACCCATAAAATATCAGAAAAAAGAAAACAAGAAATGATACAAACTTTTATGAAGGAGGGGAAATGATAGATCAAAAGGCAATGTTTTCATTAACACATGGCTTGTATGTACTTGGCGCAACAGAGGTAAGTGGTCGATTCGTTGGCTCCGTTGTTGATGCTGTTATGCAAGGTGCAACAAGCCCCAATCTGTTATGCTTGTCTTGTATGAATAACTCATATACAAAAACAATCATAGAAGAAACAAAAGAACTTGCATTAAGTGTTATCCCCAAAGATGTTGTTCCAAATGTTATATCAAATTTTGGTTTTCAAAGCTCAAAAAACGTTGATAAGTGGGACAATGTTGCTTATGAAGTTATTGATAACTTGCCAATATTAAAAAATTGTGTTGCTTATTTAACTTGTAAAGTTCTCAAAAAAGATATATATAATAGTCATAGCATTTTTATAATAGAAGTGCTTAATGCTGTAATAAAAGACGGAGGAGACGTCTTGACATATACAGATTATCAACAATATTTTAAGAATAAAGTAATAGAAGGATTTAAGAAATGAGCAATAATGAAAAATGGGTATGCACAGTTTGCAATTACGTTTATGACGGAGAAACTCCGTTTGAAGATCTTCCAGAAGATTATGCTTGCCCACTTTGCGGTGTTGGCAAAGAGCTTTTTGAAAAACAATAAAAAAGAAAGCGGGGGCTCCCCCGCTTTTTTTTTAGGTTTGCTGAATTTTTTTTATCACAGCAAAAAGTCCGTTTCTCCTTGATGGGCTCAGATGCTCCAACAGGCCAATTTCTGCAAAGATGCTATCTATATCTGCTTTTTTATTTTCATTTAATATCGCTAGTGCAATATATAACAAGCCTTTAACAATCATGGCATCAGAATCTGCAACAAATTTGCCATTGCTCAGTTCATTTAGCCATACTTGAGATTGGCAACCGTCTACTTTGTACTCATCTGTTTTATATGCACAAGGGTACTCCTCAAGCATTGAGCCGAGTTCTATAATATATCTGTACTTGTCTTCCCAATTATCCAGATAAGAAAAGTTTTCTATTAATTCTTCTGTATTCATTGCCTTATATATACAATCTTGAGTTTTATTTTGCAACATCAAAAATAATATTTTTCTTGCCTTTTATTATAAAAGTCCTTATATATGTTGCTATGAGTGAAGATATCTTAAACAACATTAATTCAGACTACAAATACGGATTCTCAAGCAACATAAAAAGCCAAGATGCACCCAAAGGCATTTCAGAAGACGTAATTCGCCATATCTCAAAACAAAAAAATGAGCCAGAGTGGTTGTTAGAATTCAGGCTTAAGGCTTATCGTCATTGGCTTAGCATAAAAGAGCCAACATGGGCAAATATCTCATATCCAAAAATTGATTATCAAGATATATATTACTATTCAGCACCATCTCAAGATGCCGCAACACAAGCCGAGATATATGACACATACCAAAAACTGGGCATAGATTTGCAAGAAAACAGTTGTCCAAAAAAAGATTCGTGCCAAAAAAGCAAAAAAGTTGCTGTAGATGCTGTTTTTGATAGTGTTTCAATAAAAACCACATACCAAGAAGAACTAAAAGCCATGGGGGTTATTTTTTGTTCAATCTCAGAAGCTGCAGAAAAATACCCTGAGCTATTAAAACAATATCTGGGCTCTGTTGTGCCATATACAGACAATTTTTTTGCAACTCTTAACTCAGCAGTTTTCTCAGACGGATCATTTATATATATACCCAAAGGGTTAAAATGCCCAATGGAGCTCTCAACATATTTTAGAATAAACGCAAAAAACTCAGGACAGTTTGAAAGAACCTTAATTATTGCAGACAATGATAGCTACGTTTCATATCTTGAAGGCTGCACAGCCCCTCAATATGACGAAAATCAACTCCACGCAGCAGTGGTTGAAATAGTTGTCTTAGACAATGCAGAGGTCAAATATTCCACGGTTCAAAATTGGTATCCAGGCAACTCACAAGGCGTTGGTGGAATATACAACTTTGTTACAAAAAGAGGCATCTGCCACTCGTCAGGCAAATTATCATGGACACAGGTAGAGACAGGCTCAAGCATAACCTGGAAGTACCCTTCTTGCATCTTAAAAGGAGATAATTCTTCAGCAGAGTTTTACTCGGTTGCAATCACAAACAACCATCAGCAAGCAGACACTGGCACCAAAATGATTCATCTTGGCAAAAACACAAGCTCAAAAATAATATCCAAAGGCATTTCTGCAGGCAACTCAAATCAAACATACAGAGGCCTTGTAAAAATGGCAGCAGGATCCAATGACAGCAGAAACTATACTCAGTGTGATAGCTTATTAATTGGCAAAAACTGCGGAGCACACACAGTGCCATATATAGAAAATGACAACAAAACTGCTCAAATTGAGCATGAGGCAACCACCTCAAAAATATCTGATGAGCAATTGTTTTATTGCAATCAACGAGGCATCAATCCAGAAGATGCAGTATCCTTGATTGTAAACGGTTTTTGCAAAGACGTTATGCAGCAATTACCAATGGAATTTGCCATAGAAGCACAAAAATTAATAGGAATAAGCTTAGAAGGAAGCGTAGGATGACAACACCATTATTAGAAATAAAAGACCTATCGGTTGCAGCAAACGACAAGTTAATTATAAAAAACTTTAATCTTACTATCAATTATGGTGAGGTTCACGCAATTATGGGGCCAAACGGCGCAGGAAAATCAACTCTTTCAAATGTCATTGCAGGCAAAGATGGTTATCAAATAACTTC
>CAYJOO010000018.1:0-13975 GCA_964371845.1 uncultured Azospirillaceae bacterium
CAAATTCTCCGTATTTATCATCATTGGTTTTCATAGCTTCTTCAGGAAGCTCTGCTAATAAGTCATCACTTATAATAGATGATGGGTCCATATTTTCATTTTCTTTTGGAGTTGCGTTCTCATATCTTTCATCTTTTGCTTCTTGTGTTTCTTCTAAAATTTCATCTGTTGAGATGGCCTCAACATTAAGATACTCGCTCTCAATTTCTTGTTGAAGATCTGCTTTGTCTGTAATAAACAAGTTATATGCCCAACCGCTTAAGCCTTCTCTTAAGCTATGATCATTATTGTTTTCCCCAAGGTTTCTTTTGTTCCATATTTCTTGTGGGTTTTTATAATATCTTGATAAAAATGCAATTACGCAGTTTTCAGATTCATCCAACATTTCTTTTGATTTTTGGTGTAGACGCTGCATTTGTTTGTGGCTGTCAAAAACATTTTTATATGAAGGAAGTTGATGAATAAGGTTGTGATACTCAAGTGCTTGTTGAACAGATTCATCAACGTTTTCAAACTTCTTTAATTCTTGAACTTTTGCACCTGTTGTCTTAAATGGCACATGACCATCTCTAACAGATGGAGCAGTAAGAAATAAGTCTTGTGTGGCAAAAGCAAAGTCTTGTTTGTATGTCATAACTTTTGATTGAACCTCAATCTTATATCTTGGTTTGACATCTGATTGGATTGCATTTGACATCATAAGTTGTGCTTTCATTGCAGTCATTTCTTCAATCAAAGCATATAATGCGTCATATGTTTTATATGCCTCATATGCGTTTTTCCAAAGCTCATTAATACCTAGCTTTTTGTCATCTGTACCGTCTTCATTTCTGAGCTCTTCTGTTAAGGTTGCATGCTCTGCCCTTAAGCTTTCTAACTCTATTTCAAGGCCTCTGACTGCTGCCCAAACCTCAATGATGTTATCTTGATAAAACTCCAAGGTTTTTGTTTGATATGCTTTTTCTACAGCAAATCTTTCATTTGAGTTATCTGTAACATCTGGATAGGTCCAAAATAGTTCATAAACTTTTTCTTTGATTTCAACTTCATCATTATAATTTACAAAATCAGACCTTGCTACTTTTCTGGCTCCGGGAGCTTTTCCTGGTTTTCTTTTGCCACCAAGAATGCCTGCTATTTTTTCTGCTATTGCTTTTTTTAAGCTGTTTGTATATTCATTAATACTGGCTTGCGCATTGATAACTTTGTTGGCAGCTGTGGCAAATGTGCCTGCAGATTCTCCTGATATATTTAATGGATCAATAACAGGGCCAACAGGATAAAAGAAAGCATCACTTTTATTTGTTAAAAACAAAGAAAAAATGAAGACTGATAAAATTGTGCAAATTTTGTTTATCATATTATCCCCCTTACCTATAGCAAATTCATAGATTCTTCTAGAGTTTGGTCTAGTCTGTTTTGTGTGTTATCGATATCATATTCTAACTGTTCAAGCTTGTCATTGCCACCACCATATGATCCTGCATTTGAAGGATCTTTGATATAGTCAATAAAATCTTTACCTTCTTCAATTAAGCCGCCACTTATGTCATGCTCAATATTGTTTTTTGCATTCTCAACATTTTGAGCGTTTCTTAAAATGGTGTTTATGCTTAATGGTTGGTTTTTCATTCTTTGTTCTTTGTATTCATCATAGTCAAACTGATAATCGCCAAGATCAAAAATCTCAACATTTTTGTTTTCTAAGTTATAAGTATAATGATTTAATTGAGCCAGCTCTTGGGCAGTTTGCATTTTTAGGTCAAGTATCATTAATTCAACATAAACTATTAAATCTTCTATTTGTGCAATTTTTGTTTCTGTTAAACTCAAGATATTTGATGAAACCTCTTCAAAACCATTACTAAATTTTGTAAAAGATGAGGTATTTGCAATTTTGGATCCTAATGCAGGTTTGGCGCTTATTGCCCCGGCGTATACGTCCATGGCAACGCTGTTTCTTTCTCTGTTTCTGTTATCTTTTATTGTCTCAATTGCTTTTGTTGTATATTCTTGATTCTCTGCAATAAAGTTGAGATCTTGGCTCATGGTGAGCAGTTGAACGTCATTTATGAAATCTGCTGCCAACCAAGAAGCTTTTGACTTTAATTGTTCTTCAAGGCTTTCCTTCATGCTTTCTAAGCGCTCAATTTCTGAATCAAGAGATTCTTGTGCGTTTGTTATTTTGTCTTGAGTTTGATCTTGTATTTGTGTTTTTTGTTCTTCAAGTGCGCTTATTTGAGCATTGTTTTCTTCAATGACAGAATCTTTGTTTTCTTCATCAGATGCAGCATATAAGGCGTTGTTTTCTGTTAATACTTTGATTTTGCCATCAATCAGTGCAACATCTGCTTGTGTTTGAGCCTGATAATTGTTAGAAATTTGTGCTTTTTGAGATTCCAGATCTTCAATGGTTCTTTCTAATGATGAGATTTCTGCACCAAGTCTTGCCATTTGAACGGCATCTGAGTTTGCAAAGTTGTTGTATATTCTTTGATATTCTCTTAAGGTGGCGATATTTGCATTATATGTAGCTTTTACATATTTTGCAGCACTAATGCCATCTTGAACCCATTTTTTGCCCATAATTTGACTTTGCAAATCAGCTATTTTTTCTTGAACTCTTTTTGAATAATTTGAGATATTATTAAAGATTTTACCCACGCCTTTTTTGGTGTCTAGTGTAAAAAACGCATGACAATCTGGTGCTTTTATTGTTATCATAAAAACAAGCAAAATCAAAAAGACTATTTTATTGATCTTCATCTGATTGCTCCCTTTGTTTGTCATATGAGTTTATTATTTTTTGTGGTGTTAGCTTTGATTCTGAGATGTGGCCTGCAGGCATTGATCGCAAAACCTCTGTGCCAGAGTACTCAAGAAGAGAAGATTCTAAAAACAAAACATTTGCCTTTCTTTCAATTGTTTTTTGAGCCACAGCTCTTATTGCGTTTAACAGCTCTGTCTCATTTTCAAAAGTAGTGTCTTCTTCTTTAAACTCATCAGATGCAACTTGAGTTGCGTATCTTGTTTTTATTGCTCTTGCATATACGGTTGCTATATTGTTTTTGGCAATTTGTTCATTTTGAGAGTCTTTTTCATATATGATGGCAGTGTCATTGCCACCTCCCAATTTGGTGCCAATTTGATCTTCTGCATGGTGAGATATTTCAATATAGCTCAATATTTCAGCTTGGTTCAAGATTTGATAAAATGTATGAAAAATGCTAATTTCTTGAGCGTTTTTGATTTCTTCTAAAGCTTGTTTTCCGGTATTGTATGCCCTTTGAATTTCTTTGAACATCTTAAATGTTTCTGTGCCTGTAATACCTGTTTTTAACATATATTTATATCTTTGGTAATCTTGATATTTTTTTTCTATGTATACAAGTTTTTCATTTGCAACGTTAACTGCATGCAAAACACCTTCTGGAATGTCTATAATAAAATAGGCATTTGCAGAATTGGATAACAATAATAAGGCTAATGCGTATATGAATATTTTTTTCATCTGTTGCCTCCTAAAATTATTGTTCTTAGTGTGCTCATTTCTTTTGCATACCATGCTTCATTCATTCTGTTTTCAGCATCTAGTGTTGCTGCTCTTTTTTGCACCAGTTCATTAAGCTCTTCTATTAACTCAGCTCTTTTTTGGTCATCTGGCTCGGCATCTGCCTCTTTGCTTTTGCGGTCATATTCATCGGCATAACTTTGTGTTAAGCGTTCTATTCTTTGTTTTTCAGATTCATACAAATTGGTATATGATTGCCCTGATTGTGCAACTTTTTCTTCTAAGCATTGGCTCAAAATAACTGAAACGTCAGTTTGTGCGGCCATGGCTTCTGCCTCATAATTGCCGCAGTTTTGAGCAAGATATTCAAACTCTTCTGGCACAGTTAAATCAACTTCTCCTGAGTTTGCGTTCTCATCATATATATCTTTGTACGGGTCCTCTGTGACCTCTTGATCTGTCTCAAATGGGTTGCCGCCTATTACAATGGTTTCTTCTAATGGAGGATTGATAATAATGTTGTCATGAAAGATATTATAACTATTAAGTGCTATAATATATGAATATTGTTGCAAATATTTGTTTAAGTTTTCTGAGCTATTGTTCATAACAGCAATAATTTCATTGATATTTTCTTTTATATCATCGCTTGTATCTTCAGGTGGGTTATCAAGCTTTGAACCTTCGGCTTGTTTTTTTTCTGGAATTGTCATAAACTTTGAAACATTATTTTTTGCAGCTACGGAAGTGGCAAAAGCATATTTGTAATACTCTTGCAGAGTTCTATTTGAAAGCTCCATTATATATTCTTTGGTTTCTTTTCTGTCTGTTTCAAGTTTTTTTAAGCAAGAAAGAACTGAATCTTTGTTTTGCAAATCATCATTGCTCATATCACAATAAGCTGAGAGCATCGGCGGCATAACATAATCACCTTGCGGGCTAAAACCCGCTGATGCCATGGCACAACTTGGAAAGATGCTTATAAGCATTATATGTAGGAGATATTTTTTCATTCAAACTTCTCCCTATATGCATCTATTTTATACAAACTATTAAACTGCAACTCTGATGCTTTTATCATTAATATTTTGTTTTGCAGGTATGCGTCTTCTTTTTCCAATAGCATAATGGCAGATAAAAGCTCTTTGTTACTTGAAGAATATGACAAAGCATCTGCCAGGCCTTCCAAATTATCTGTGGGATATTTGAATGAATATATTTTTTGACCCATGCCTTCTGAAATATTAATTGCCACGCTTTGTTTTAATATTTGTTCAGTGACTTTTTTGGCCTCAATTCTTATGTTTCCCGAGGGATCATTTTTTAATAATAGTATTTCATTTAAGCACTCAATATTATCTGCAACATATGCAACGTCATCTTGAGATATTCCACAATACTGCGCCAGAGCTTGTGGCATTATCATTACGCCAGCACCATCAATACCAGTCCAAGCGTCATCTGCTTTGACTGGGGCTGCTATAAAAGCACTTATAAATGCTATGGCTATTAATGTTAATGCATTTTTCATGTTCTACCTCGCTGTGCCGAATCCCTTTCTTCTGTTTGTTTTTGTCTTTGATTCTGTTTTTGCTTCTGATATTGTGTCTTGGGCTTTTTTGGTTGCTTCTCTGACATCTGCCCCGCCCTCTTTAAGCGACATCACATCTTGTGCGTCTATTTCTTTTAATTGCGCTTGTGATGCTTTTTGGAT
This sequence comes from uncultured Azospirillaceae bacterium, assembly GCA_964371845.1. Classification (GTDB taxonomy): domain Bacteria; phylum Pseudomonadota; class Alphaproteobacteria; order RF32; family CAG-239; genus JAWXUC01. Next base: position 5,226 of record CAYJOO010000018.1, read on the forward strand.
TGATAATGCATCATCGTAACTTTTATCAAGATCTGCTTGCATAGACTGAAATGAAGAATATGTAGAATCCGCTTGTTTTTGTGTCATTTTAATTTTTGCAATTTCAGCTTGTCTTTGTGCCTCATCCATTGCATGGGCGTTATAAGAACAGATGATTATTGCTATTGCCAAAAAATATTTTATCATTCTTCTTCTCCATAAATTTTATCCCAGATTGCATCTGCTTTGTTATTGCATACCGTTGCAACACCGCTTGCTTCATCTTGTTTTTGGGCGTATTCATCATCGCAATATGTTTCTACATTTATAACAACTCCTGGCGTTGGGTTTTTGCAAAATTTTCTTTGTAGTTCTGCTTTGTATTGAATGCCTTTAACTTGCAATAAACAAGCTCTTTCCATATCATAGATGACATCACGGTTATAGTTTTCAATATCAATTAAGAGTCCTTCTGCCTCATAAAGAAGCATATCTGCTTGATTTGAAAGACTGCGTGCTTGGCTGAGATAATTTTGTGATATTGAGTTTAATTCTAAGGCTTTGTTGTGCAGACCTTCTGCCTGTTGCAAAATAGTAGAATCCCCACTTGACATCAATGAATTTGCCTCTGCTAGAGTTTCTTGATATTGGAGATAGTAATCATCTGATTGAGCAACAAATTCTATTGCTCTTTTGCTAAGATCTTGAGCTTGTCTTGCCAACTCTACAGGCTGGTTTATTAATCTTTTTAAGTGTTCAATGTCTATTAAAATTGCTTTTGATACTTCTATTGATTCATTAATTAAATCCAAGCCCATTTGAAAGAGTGTTATATATTCATCAACTTCAGCTTTCCATTCTGCAAGCTCTTTTAAGCCTTCTTTTATGTCCCCTATTACCTTCATTGTTGCTTGAAGAGCTTTCCACTCAGAAATGCTAACATCAACTTGTTTGACAAGGTTTAGGTTAATGCTAAGTGTTTGATATACAGAGCTGCTATCCAAAACAGGTATCCCCGCTTTGGCTGTGCCAAAATTGAGCATAAATAGTATTGATAAAAATATGATATATTTATTCTTCATAGCGCACCTCAACACAAAACAAGTTTATTGTTTATAATATCACAGATAAAGATTAAATAAAAGTGAATTTTTTGTTACATATTCAAATATTTTGTAACAAAGTTGTCCTCGCCATATTCTTGGATTAATTGCTCAACTAACAGCACATTTTTTCTGCCTGAGTTATACAATTTGAGATATGGACCAAGGCCGCTGATATCAACGTCAATAATAACACTTTCACCAGTTGACGGGCGAGAGAGCAAAATTGCATATGGATAATCTCTATATGAGCGCCCAAAGACAAAATCCATCTCACTTTCTGTTAGGTTCCAGTTTGCATAGTCTTCTGGCATTGCCTGAGGGTTTCTAAAGAATATAACCGTTTGACACTGGCCACGGATTACCTCACCAACACCAAGCGTGTCAATAACATTAGGCTGCTGGAAAGCACATAAATATGCCTGACGTTTTTTTCTACCCTCTTGAAGCCCTATAATAAAATAATCCCTAAACATTGGATGTTTTAACATTGGGGCAGTCTCATCTATCATAATAAGTGATGGAACGCCGGTTTCTCCAGTTTCTACCTGAATTCTGTGCATGATATATGATATCACCGCAGGAGCAAGAGCCTCGTCTTCAAAAATATGTGTAAAGTCAAAGGCCATAAATCTTTTTGAATGCAGATCAAGACTGTCATTTTGAGCATTGAAAATATTACCATACTGATCTGGGTTTATCCATCTGTACATCTCTCTTCTCATATTACCTGTTGGAGAAAAGCAGCTTTTATAAAGATTGGTCATCATTCTTTCTTCTGGCCTTAGGTAGTCAAATGCAGTTGTTACAGCTCGTGCTACTTCTTTTTCAGATAGGCTGTCATCTGTCATTGTAATTGATCTTAACCAACGTCTTAAAAACGCTTTGTTATTTGGAGTGTCTGTACAGTCAAACGGATTAAGTGACACATTTTTGTTATCACCATCAAAACCAACATAAGCGCCACCAACTGCTCTTGTAAAGATTTCTGCACCTCTGTGCCTGTCAAAAAAGAATACTTTTAGGTCACCATGGCGCATTGCTTGCCCTGCCAAGAATGTTAATAGCGTTGTTTTACCTTGACCAGTTGGACCAATTATACAACAGTGTGCAACAGCAGATTCATCTGAAGAAACATGGAACTGAAACATATATGGAGAACCAGTAACCGTTTTGAATACAGAAATTGGCCCTGGGCCCCAGTCTGATTTGTCAAAACCTTCTGATGGCTTGTCAAAAGAAACTGCACTAGCCACAACTCTTGACAGATATCTATAAGTTCTTGGATAAGCCTCATAAGTTGGAAACTGATTAAAAAACGTTGCTTGAGCAACCCAGTTTTCTCTAATTGGCGTGTTTGAAAACAAACGGCAAATTCTTTGAACTTCAGCTTCTGCAAAGTCGATCTCTTCCATAGTTTTTGCTTTGATAACAATAACTTGAGCGTATTCAACAAGTGATTGATAATCTGCATCTGAGTTTTCTATTGAAGAAAGCGCCTCTGAATATTGATCATAAACATTTGAAGAAAAACTTGTTACAGCAGACATTCTTTGTTGCTGCATCAACATTGCTCTGGCATGTGGTTTATATATTGGCTTGATATTATGCAACAATATAAGCTCTGAGTCGATGGCTAGCAATGAGTTTATCATTGAGGTTTCCATGTAGTCTCCACAGCTTCTGATACCAATTGAAATTTCAAACATTTCTTTATCGCCGGACTGAAATTTGATGATGCCGTTGTCACCTGTAAAATGAATTTGCTCTGCTGTTAAAAGCTCATTTAATCTGGCACCTTCAGCAGTGCCAACTTTTGGCTCTGGCTTGGTTATTGGGCTGCAGATTTTTGCATACAACTTAAGAGGGCTTAAATGTGCGGGGCTGTCTTCTGATTCAAACAATGTTTTAACGCCATATTCACTCAAAATTGCCAGCAAAGATTGAGATGCATAGTTAAGGTCTTGCAAAGCATCTTTTCTGTCTTCTACAGAAAGGACAATGTAGTGATAATTTTTATAAACTCTGTTTAATGTAGAGCGCCAAATTTCAGAAACGTCTTCCAACAATTCATTATCAAAATTATCCTCATACTCTTCAAGCTCAACAAGATCTCTTGTTGTTATAACTCTGCATGTTATACGCAGATCACTCATAGAATCTATCCATGATTTTTTTGATTCAAACATTGAATAAAGCTGAGATTCTGTAACAAATGACCAATCAACACCCTCAACTTCAAAAATGCGCACCAAAGCACCATTATAACATTTTATTGTAATGCCGTCTGATAAAATTTTGTCAAATGGCAAAAAGTCTGAAACCCTTGTTTCTCTTGGTTGTGGCAAAAAGAAATGCCCTACTTTTGTGATCCAAAAACCTGCAAAAGCAGCTGCAGAAATGAATCCTAGCAATGCAACCAGAACCTCTATAGAACCCAAACCTTGGGTAAAAACACTAAAAAAATCAAAATTAGGGCTCAAATTTATTCCCCTTTACCTTATATAAGTTATAACTTGTCTTGTTTGCCTGCCCCCACGCCTGCATCATAGCTGAAAGATGAGGTTCTTTTGCACCCCATGCAACACAAATCAAGTGACCAACACCAATTGAAATCATAAAAATAAGAGGGTTGGTTTGAAAAACGCCTATGGCCATAAACATAAAGGGAAATTGCAATCCAATATTAAGCATTGCTGGCAAAAATGGCGCCCACAATATCTTAGGGGGACTGGCAACTGCTTTTAAGATTGGCTCTTTCAATAAAACTCTCCGTTTTTTTGTTTCTTATATTATAATTATATTATCTTGTTTTTTTGTATATGCAACATTTATATAAAGTTATTAAATCATTTAACTGTTACAAAACGGCACTGCTGATTTTGAGATGATGGCAAAGAGCCATTGGCAAAAATATCAACAATTGTTGGATCCTCATCATAATCAACGTGTGCTGTCATTGGGTTTACGAATCCAAAACCCAATACTGAAGCCTCTTTGGCAACGTTAATACTAACATTGGTAACGGTCGGGCACATTCTTGAATCCAAGTATTTGTCAACAAACTTTGGCGGAATGTCATAGCTTAGGATATCATTTGGGTCAGAAAACGCCACAATATCAACGCCTGCAAAGGCTCTGCTTGCGTACTTTTTGCCAGATGGGAGGCAATAATCATCATACTGGCCAACAACTTTTGGAGCGTCATCGCCAATTTGAAGAATCGGTAATTGATTTGCCATCATAAACACCAAAAATCTGTTGTCTTGCATATCTTTGATTAAAGGTTTTGATTTTTCTGGAAGTCTTTCTTTTGCTAGTTCAAGCTCAGCTAATATATCCTCAAAGCTATCTATCAATATTTTGCTACCCAAGGAATGAGTAATAAATATTATTTTTTCATGCTCAAGATTTGCAAGTTGCTCAGGCCTTGAGATCTTGCAGATTTCTGAAGAGTTTTGTGGCAGAGAATCCCAACTATACCCCAGCATCCAACAATCAGCCTGCTTAAGAGAGTCTAAAATAAAAACTCTATCTTTTGATAAGTATATCAATGGATCGGGAATTGTGTCATTTAAGAACTTTTTCACGCTTTGGTTGAACTCGGCTCTTTTATAAGCATATATTTTTGAGCTATCATATGCCAACAAATCTCTTTGCTCTTGAGTTATCTCAGACCATGTCAGCTCATAAAAAAGCATTTCTTTTGAAGAATCCTGATTTTGATATCTATTAACCCAAAGAGTGCCAATTCCTTTGTCGTTTTGCTCTGGAGATTTTAGCTTAAATTCTTTTGGCAACCTTGATGCAACGTTTAGCCCAAGTTTTTTTGCCAAGCTTTCTTGCAAACGAGTTGAGTATCCTGGCTTATGAGAGCCAACTCCATGAACCATTAAGACTTTTACAGTATCATCATTTGAAAAATAATAATTTATACCCTCAAAATTACGCCCCTTAATTTCACAATAAGAGTTTTTTTGATCATCTTTGCCCTTGTCTAAAAAAGCGCTAGCAACACCTCTACCAAAAGATGTGCAACCACAAAGAGCAAATAATAAAAGTATAATATATTTTTTCATAAAATAACCTCTTTATGCATAAAGCACATAATTATTACAAAGGTGGGATATTAAATTGACCAATCTCGCCTGGTCTGATTTTGACATTTGAATAACGCATATTGCCAGTTTCTATAACAAATCTTTGACGACCCGTTAATTGCGCAGCCAAATCATAAAAATCTCTGCCATTTAATTCTTGGCGCTGTGGGTTCATCAGATATAGAATGCAACCTTGTGTTTTATCTGTCAAACCACATCTTGCACGCCCCTTTGGCACCTCTGAGTTTGGCACAACGCCTTGCAAACCACCCCTAACAACCTGAGATGGTGCAAAGAAAACTTTGCCAAAAACAAAGCCAAATACAAACGCTATAAACACAAATATTATAAGGTTTCTTTTAGTCAACCATGATGGAACAAAATATTCATCACCTTCTGTTATATCTGATTCATTAATGAATCTGGGCATCTCGCCGGTTTCTTTAATATAATCTTGAGAAGCCACGACAGGAGCCGAGTAATTGTTTTTTGAAGATGAGCTACCATCAAGCAAGCTATCCAAGTCAACGTTGTGCAAGTCTGGATCATCAAAATCGTCACCTGTGTATATTGGCTCTGCAAAAACTTTTGGTGCAGAATCTCTTTTGATTGGTCTTTTAATCTTTTTTAAGCGTGGACGATTGGGATTGTTATTTATATCATTCATCTTTTTCCTCACATATTATCTTCTAAGTGTTTTGTTGTTTTTAAGGTTCTGATAATTCTTGGCACAAAAAACATTACAAGTTCAGATTCTTTTGCCTGTGATTTTATCACATCATTATCAACCCCTATTATCAAGAAATTCTCTCCAAGCTTTGATCTAATATCAAACTTTGTTACCTCACCTTGAGGAGTGTCAAGCGTTATGCTTGAAAAGATTTTGCCACCGCGCTCTAAAGACCCTTTTGCCAAAACGGATAGCCCCGATTCAAAGTTGGCCGTATTGCCACACTTGCCGATATCAAACCTTGACAACCACAAATTTGGGACTGCAAACTTGCCCTCAGAAATAACTTTCACTTTGGCTTGAGTACCCAAAAACTGAAGCAATGATTGAATATTTATGTCATTTGAAGTGGTAATAGCTCTACCAATAACACCCGTCTTTGCGGTTTTTATCGTGCCGAAGTCAACAGTTTGAACCAGTGACTGCCAATCAACACCTGTTTTGGGATTATTTGGATAAACCCTCATTGTATATATGTCATATGTTATCAAAGCAGGGTTTTCTTCAAAGTAGCCAATCAATGTCATAATCTTATCTCTTAGCTCAACATCACCGTCAAATGTAATAGAATAATCTGACCAATCCATTGTAATATCAGTAATGCCAGCACCTCTTAGCACATCCAACCAAGCAAGTGTTATTGGCAAATTCTTTGGAGTGTATAGTGTAAAGTTTGCTTTTCTTGAAATTTTTAAGCTTTTATTATGAGCATCATATGAATAAAACAAATCTGCAGCAGATGCAATCATCCCAATAACATCATCAAACTCTCCACGAAGATTTTGTGCTGATATTTTGGCATATGGGCCATCTTTTGCTATCAATTTTATGCCTGCTTCTTTTAAGAGTTTTTGCAAAGCTGCTGAGGCGGGTTGCGTGTCAAAAGAAAAACCTGTTACCTCAAAACGAGGCAAGGCATCATTGGCACCATTTCTGGTAAGATTAAAAGCAGTAACATTATATGGAATCGTAGAAACCATTTGCTGAGTTTGCCAGTTTACATAGCAACGCAAAGGCTTTTCCAGATCAAGATTTTGGGCGCCTTTTGTTGTTTTTACGGCGTTTGGATCAATCAATGAAACTATTCTTGCCTCAACCATTGCCTTATCAGATTGTTCAACAACAGAGCGCACGTGAGCGTCTTCATGAACCTTTGACTGACAAGCACATAGCATAAGCAAAACTATAAAACAAACTTTTTTCATTCTTCACTCTCTTTTTGTGGATTGGCAAAATCAAGGGCATCATCAACTTCTTGATTGTGCTCATCAGCAAGCTTTGCTATAACATCATCCATACTCATACCAGCACCTTGCGTTGGATCAAACACATCTTGGTTGAATATTGCCTTCACACGATCAAGATCATCATCTTCTTTTATCATACTTGGTGATGAATTGTGCTCAAGCTCCATATGGTATTCTGAAATTCTTTTCTTAAACTCAGCCATACCGCCTTCAATTTTATCTTCAACATAGGGCTTGAGATATGGTCTTGATAAGACATAATCTCCAGTCTCGCAAATCTCATCTAAAACATCTAAGATATATCCATAATATTGATATTCTTCTATGGCGATATTGCCGCTTCTAACACATCTAGCGGCTATTCTTGAAATGGTTCTGTCAAGATAGTCTTTTAAGAGAATATAATTATCAATTCTCCACAAATCTTCCTGACTTGCTTTTGTTTGCTCTTCATTCATAACCAATATTATATATTGTCTTTTTATTATGTCTATGATAAAGATAAAATTAATAACAACTTAAAATAGGAAGAACAATGTTTAATTTTTTTATGCCAAAACCATATAAGGAATCGTATTTGCCAGAAAAAGATGGGCACCAAATTTATGTTGCAGAATATGGCAACCCAAAAGGCAAACCAGTTTTAATAATACACGGTGGACCAGGATATTTTTCTAGACCATCAAAGGCAAAATATTTTGACAATAAAAAACACAGAATAATTATGTTTGACCAAAGAGGATGTGGCAAGTCAATTGCAAAAAACGCTTATAAAAACAACACAATAAAAGACACCATAAAAGACATTGATAGAATATTTGAGCACTTGAAAATAAAGCAAAAAGTTATATTAAGTGGCACATCTTTTGGCACAACCGTTGCCCTATGCTATGCAGAAGAAAACCCAAAGAAAACAAAAGCACTAATCTTGAATTCTATATTTTTGGCAAGAAAAGAAGACATAAAATATGCAATAGAAGATACCAAGCTTTTTTATCCTGAGTTTTATGAAGAAGTGCACTCCAACAGCAAAAATCTGAGTGATCTTTTTGAAATGGCAAAATCAAAAGATGAAGAGGCTCAAAAAAAGGCTATAAAGTATTATTTTAATTATGAGTGGCTACTAGGCACCCTCAGCCCCAAATTTCATGAACCAAATTTGCGCTTTTTAAGCGGCACACAAATAGCCTTGCACTATGTTACAAACAACTTGTTTTTAAAGGACAACCAGATTTTAAGCAACATTGATTCAATTGAAAAAATACCAACACTTATTGTGCACAATAGGCTTGATTTGACATGCCCAATCTCTGGAGCATATCAGCTATATAAAAGTCTTAAAAAAGCAAAATTTGTTGCAGTGCCAGAACTTGGTCATGGCGGAAAATTAATGAGCAAAACATTAAGAAAAGAAACTAAAAAATTTTTAGCACAACTCTAAAACTTTTAAGCCTGCAAGATATGTGTTTAACAACACTTTAACGTCTTGTGGCTTGTCCAACAAAATGTTTGAAACACAAAACATAGAAAGCACAATCAATCTGGTTGATAGCTTTCTTTTTTTGGGTTCCATACCTTTTAATAAGTTATA
>CAYJOO010000018.1:14035-18014 GCA_964371845.1 uncultured Azospirillaceae bacterium
TTGAGTTGTATACTCAACAAAAACATCTGCCATATTATTAATATTTTTATAAGCGTCTGAACTCTTTGGAGCTTGTTTGATTTTTTTTAACAACTCTTTTAGGGTAATATTGTTTTGTGCATCTATAAAGTTGTCTATATGAGGAAAGCGCCCATAAAAAAAACCAACAGAAATATCTAGATAAGAAGATATCTTTCTTACGGATAAATATTCTAAGCCTTTTTGAGCAATTAATTCCCTGCTTAAATTTAATATATTGTCTTTTTGCATTTTTTTATTATAATAAAGATAAATTTAATGTAAAGGAAGGTTTTTATGATGCTATTATCACTGTTAGTAACTTTATTATTTATCACCCCTGCTTATGCAAGCAACAATTACTCAAGCCTGATTATTAGCGATGAAATAAAGCAGAATGATGCAAACAAAAATGCACTTGATGGTGCAAAAATGCTTTCAAAAATGAATATTGAAAACCTCAAGCTAAAAAAAGATGAAGAACTTTTGCAAGTTAAACCAAAAGAATTATTTTCAAACAAAACCAGCCCTGCCCCCTTTGGGTTGTTTTGGGGAGCAAGCAAAAATGAAACAAGCGCAAGAGGTGTTTTGCTCAAAAAATATGACATTGTTGATCACCCACAATCATACCATGCAACAAGATTATCAAAGCCTATCGCAGAAATAAAAGATGTGTTTGTATCCTTTGGTGACAACAACAAACTTTGGAGAATTTTGGCATATGGCAAAACCATAAAAGACAACGCAGATGCATCAAAAATATATGCCGAGTACCAAAAATATTATAGACTTTTGGAGCAAAAATATGGCAATGCTGAAGAATTTTATGTGGGAGCAAAACACGCTATAATAAAGGATAAAAAAGAAGTTGTAGAAACTCTGCCCATTGGCAATTCAGATTTTTTGCAACAACTACAATCAGGCAAGGCAGAACTTTATGCAACCTTTTATAATGAAAATGTTGGAGTTGCACTAGCTGTAAATGTTGATGGAGAAGGCCACTCATATTTGACAATTGATTATAAAAATATTCAAATTTTTGAAGAAAATGAAGAAGATGTTTTGGACTCCTTGTAATTTTGCAAAACAAATATTGCAAATAAAAAATAAAATATCTATATTAAAGTTATGAAAAATTTATATAACACATTGGGCGTGTCAAAAAACGCAACAGAAGCTGAGCTAAAATCTGCATACAGAAAATTGGCCAGAAAATATCATCCAGATGTTAACAAAGATAATGCAGAAGCTGCAGATAAGTTTAAGGAAATATCTGGTGCTTATGATATCTTGGGTGACAAAGACAAAAGAAGAAAATACGACAATAATGAGATTGACAGCGATGGCAAACCAACAGGTTTTGGCGCAGGTGGATTTGGCTCAGGATTTGGCGGAGGCAACTCTTATCAACAATACTCAGGCAACCCTTTTGGCGGGAGCGCACAAGATTTTGATCTGAATGATATATTCTCTTCAATGTTTGGGGGAGGATCTGGCTTTGGTGGTGGTCAACAAAGACAACGCAGAGCTCAAAAAGGTCAAGATATTAACTATAACCTTAAGGTTGATTTTTTAAGTGCTGTAAAAGGTGGGGAGAAGTCAATTGTTCTTGGTGGCAAAAAAGTTAATGTAAAAATTCCGCAAGGTACAACAAAAGGTCAGACATTAAGATTAAAAGGTCTCGGAGAGCAAAGCTTTAATGGAGGTGCAAACGGAGATGCCCTTATTACTCTTGATGTTGAAGCGCACAAATATTTTTCTGCAGAGAATAATAACATTACATTAGAACTACCAATATCACTCAAAGAGGCAATTCTTGGAGGAAAAATAACAGCTCCAACGATTGATGGAAAAGTGAACATAAACATTCCACCATTGTCATCTAGTGGCGATAAATTAAGGCTTAAAGGCAAAGGTATTAAAAATGGAGATCAGATTATAACCTTGAAAATAATTGCACCAAAGAAAATTGAAAAAGAATTAAAAGAAACGTTTGAAGCAATGGATAACTATGAGGTGAGAGAGTTTTTATGATTCTTGATTTTCTGAAAGATTTTGAGTGGGAAACAGAAGCTCTTGACATATCTTTTTTGGAAAGAGGAATGTGTGTTGATGTGGCACCCAATACAGATTTTTGGCTTGATAAAACACAAAAGATCTTTAAGAACAATTGTGCTTTTTTTTATACCACAAAAATTGGTGATTTTGAGGTTAAAGGACAATTTGAAGTTGGAGATTTTGCAAACTTTGCACAGTGCGGGTTGATGATAAAAGTCAACGATATTAATGCATTTAAGGTGGCACTTATGAGCCCTTCTCTTAATGTTCCACAAATTGGGACATCATTGACAATTATGGGATACTCAGACTTGGCAGTGCACACAATCCCTGCTGTTGCAAACAAAATTTATTATAAAATAGCAAAAAAAGAAAATGTTTTTTTTGTTGAGTTTTCTTTTGATGATATTATATATCATAAAATAAGACAATTTTCTTTTATTGAATCACTTATTGAGCTCAAAATTGGAGCGTATTTTGCAAGCCCGGGCAATAAAGAATATCAATCCTTATTAAAAAACATTGAAATTAAATAAATTTTAAGACAATTTATCATAAACTTTATACAAAGGAGTTTATTATGACAAACATTTATGATATTAATTTTTCAGATATTTATGTTATTTCTGAAAACGAGGTTTATATCCCAAGCCCAAATTCTGAGACAGCACTTGTCAAACTTGAGGCTGATGATATACACGATTTTTATGAAAAATTGCAAGCAGGATATGTAGATAACAACCCAAGTTATTCTATAAACTATAAAGACACATTATATAGGGTAGAAAAAACATTTGGCATCTATGGTGAGCAATATTGTGCCAGAAAAATGCCAAAGCAAGTACCTTCATTCTCAGCCTTAAATTTTGACCCAAAGATGTCTAGAGTATTGATGTCTTTGAGTAACAAAACAGGATTGATTCTTATTGCTGGCCCAACTGGTGGCGGAAAAACAACAACTTGTTCTGCCCTTTTGAAAGACTTTTTGAATGCAGAAGGCGGATTTGCCTATACAATTGAAGACCCGGCCGAAATGCCTCTTGATGGTATTTATCATGCAACAAAAGGCGGGCTTGGAGTTTGCAAACAAACTGAACCAAAAAATGAAAATTGGGGCAATTCCCTAAAATCTGCTTTGAGATCAAAACCAAGATTTATATTTGTAGGAGAGATCAGAACTCCAGAAACAGCATCTGAAGTTTTGCGTGCTGCAACATCTGGGCACTTGGTATTATCAACTGTACACGCAAACAATGTGCAAGATGCCATCAACTCAGTTGTAAAATATGCATCAGCAACTGAGCTTAGTGAAGATTTGGCTTATGACTTATTTTCAAGAGGCGTGCAATGCGTTATGCACCAATCATTGATTGGCATGGGCAGAAAAAGACCTGAATGTAGCTTTTTGTTTGCGAATCCAGACACAACTCAAGGATGTGCTGTAAGAGGCAATATCAAAAGCGGAAAATTAAACCTTGGTACTGCTATTGAAACTCAGGCAGCAAGGTTGCAAAGAGGCATTCCATTGTTTCAAGATCTTGGATAATTAATTGAATTGTTTTTTACCTCAATAAATTGAGCGCGATCTCTTATTGAGGTAAAAAGCTCTTTGTCTGTTGCTGTTATAAAAGCCTGAAGATTAAGCTCTGATATTTTATATAAAAGAGCGTCTTTTTTTTCTTCATCTAAGTGAGCGCAAACCTCATCTAACAATAAAATTGGTGAAAATCCTTGGTGCAAGGCTTGAGCTTTTGCCTGAGCCAATATTATTGTGATTAATAAAGATTTTTGCTCACCAGTTGAGCAGAGTTCTGCAGGCATATGCTTTTTTTTGTATGAGACCTTAAGGTCTGTTTTATTAACGCCATCAATGCTGCCTTCAAGAGCTTTTTTGCGATTATTA
>CAYJOO010000019.1:0-10513 GCA_964371845.1 uncultured Azospirillaceae bacterium
CAATTGCTTGCATTACAAATTTTACTGAGTTTACGTTTTTCATCTCACATCTGGTTCTTAGCTCTGTTGAGCCAATTGGGCGGATTGAAACATTAACATCACAACGCATTGAACCTTCATCCATATTGCCGTCACAAGTTTCTAAATAGCGTAAAATTGAGCGGAGTTTTTTGATGAACTCGCCAACCTCTTGTGGGCTAGAGAAATCTGGCTTGGTTACGATTTCCATCAAGCCAACACCAGCTCGGTTGAGGTCAATATAGCTTTTGTCTGGGCTGATGTCATGGATTGATTTGCCGGCGTCTTGTTCAAGATGCAAGCGTTCAATGCCAATTTTTTTGCCTTCAATATCTAAGTGGCCTTCTCCTACGATAGGAAACTTGAATTGAGAAATTTGATAACCCTGTGGAAGGTCTGCATAAAAATAATTTTTGCGGGCAAATTCTGAATACAAGTTAATTTTTGCATTTAAGCCAATGCCTGTTTTGATTGCCTGACGCACGCATTCTTCATTTAAGGTTGGCAACATTCCTGGCATGCCGGCATCAATAAAAGAAACATTTGCATTGGCATCAACACCAAACTCAGTTGAAGAAGGTGAAAAGATTTTTGACTTTGAAATGATTTGGCAATGCACTTCAATGCCGCAAACAATTTCCCATTTATTATTAATTATCATTTCATATCTCCTTCAAGCGCGTGGGCCAACTTATAAACCGTTGCTTCATCAAAAGATTTGCCGATTATTTGCAGCCCTAAAGGCATGTTTTTTGAATCAAGACCTGCAGGGATTGATATTGCAGGAATACCAGCCAAATTAACCGATACTGTGTAAATGTCATTAAGCCACATATTAAGAGGGTTTTCTTGCATTGATTTGTCGCCGATTTCAAAGGCTGATGTTGGAGCTGTTGGGCATAATATTGCATCAACGTTTTCAAATGCCTTATCAAAATCTTGCTTGATTAAGCGGCGAACTTTTTGCGCCTTTAAGTAATAAGCATCATAAAAACCTGATGATAATACATATGTGCCAATCATAATGCGTCTTTGAACTTCTGTGCCAAAGCCTTTTGAGCGTGAGGCAATATACATATCATCTAAACTTTTGCCTGCATCAACTCTTTTGCCATATCTAAGACCGTCATAGCGTGCCAAGTTTGAAGAAGCCTCTGCGGGGGCCAAGATATAATATGTTGCAAGAGCATATTTTGTGTGTGGTAAAGAGATTTCTTTAATTTCAGCACCTCTTTTTTTGAGTGCGTCTATGCCTTTTTCCCATAGTTTGATAATGTCTTTGTCCATGCCATCTGCTTTGTATTCTTTGGGAATGCCAATCTTTAAGCCTTTGATGTCTTGGTTTAAGAATTGGGTAAAGTCTGGTAGTGCAACATTCATTGATGTTGCATCTTTGTTATCATATCCTGCCATGGCCGAGAACAAAATTGCATTATCTTCAACAGTTTTTGTCATTGGGCCTGCTTGATCAAGCGATGATGCAAAGGCTATGATACCATATCTTGAGCATCTGCCATAAGTTGGTTTGAGCCCAACGATGCCGCAATAAGCAGCAGGTTGACGGATTGAGCCACCTGTGTCTGTGCCAAGAGATGCAACGCATAAGTCGCCTGCAACGGCTGCGGCAGAACCACCAGATGAGCCACCAGGAACGCAATTTTTGTTAAGTGGGTTTTTTACAGCACCAAAAAAAGATTTTTCATTTGAGCCACCCATTGCAAATTCATCCATATTAAGTTTGCCCAAACAAACGGCACCTTTATCCCAAAGCTTTTGTGTGACAGTTGATTCATAAGCAGGCACAAAGTCTGATAATATCTCTGAACATATTGTTGTTCTGATATTTTTTGTGCAAAAAATATCTTTGATGCCTAATGGCACACCCTCTAGCGCTCTGTTTGTGCCGTTGGCATAATTGTTATCTGCAATTTGTGCTTGAGAAAGAGCATGTTCTTCTGTGGTTAATACATAAGCGTTGATGTCTTTGTTATCATTTATATTTTTTATATATGATGTTGTTAATTCTGTTGCAGAAAACTCTTTGTTTTTTAAGCCTTCTAGAGCTTTTTTTATTGTTAAGTTCTTCATTATTCAACCACCTTTGGAACTGTGAAATAACCAAATTCTTGAGCTGGCGCGTTTGCCAAAATTTCTTGCTTTTGGTTGCCTTGATTAACTTCATCTGTGCGCAATGTCATTGCAACATCATTAACACAGGTTAATGGCTCAACATTATTAGTGTCTAGTTCTGCAATTTCTTCTATCCAACCCATAATGCCATTAAACTCTTTTGAAAAGTTTGCAAGTTTGCTGTCTTCTATTTTTAAGCGTGATAAAAACGCGATTTTTTTAACTTCTTCATCATTTATCATTATAAAATCCTTTGTTGATGAGATTATATATATTTATTTTGACAATGCAATAAAAAAAACTTGACAAAACTCGAGTTTGGATGTTTGTTGTGAGCTAATTAAAATATAAAAATATAAATTATGAAAAACCCAAAAATTCTGTCTTTGGAGACAGGCAATTACTGTTATTTGGCAAGAGAACAAAATGAAGATACTTTTGAATTGACTGAAAAATTGAAACTGATTGCAAACTTTAATGAAGTTTTAACAGAAAATATTAGAATTTGCCTTCATAATGGCAAAGTTGTTTTATTTTGTGTATATCCAGAATTGGATAATTATATTCAATTTTTGCAACCTGATTGGCAGTCATGTGATGGTGCGTATTTGGTGTATTTGCTTGGTCCTGCACAGTCTGCTCTTGTAATTAATAACTCAACAGTGGAGTTTTCTACTTTTTTTGTTGATAAAGATTATTTTGCTACAGACCAGATATTTGTTTTCTCTTATAACAGAAAACAGCATTCTTTTAGTTTGTGAAACGAAAGTGGTGATTTTATAATCACCACTTTTATTTTTATGAGAATACCCAAACCAGAGTATTTGATTCTTGGCACTCATTTGCCGTATCTTTTTGCGATAGTGGCAAGCCGTTGCCCCAAGAAAATTCTTTTTTGTTTATTTTTATGGCAATTAAGCTTAAGTCTTTTTTGTTGTCTGCCATAAGTAATGATGTGCAAGTGTTTTTATCAACGTTGTGTGCAGTTATAAAAAAGCTTTTTGCACCAAATCCAAGTTGTGTTTGGTTTTCTGCGCCTGCAAAAAGGTTTTCTTTTTGTATTGCCAGGCCGCTATAATCGTTTTTTAAGCGATGTTGCAAAATTATTTCATGTGCAAAGTCAAAAACCTGATGATCTGCTTTTGGGGTGGAGGGCTTTAATATTAAAAATAGTGCAAAGCAAATTGCTATAAAACCTGCTGTGATAATAATTATCTTTTTTTGCATATTTTGCATTTTATCCTCCCATTGAGCTGGTGATTTGATCTTGCATTTCAAATGTTCCCAAAACGGCCCATGCAATTACACCTGCAACTGCCAAAAGTGCTGCCATGTTTAAGATAGAGGCTTTTTGCTCAATCATATACACACTTTCTTCTAACCAGTCATTTGCCATTGCATCAAGAGCTTCTTCAAAGTTGTCTAATTCTGAGTAGATTTTTAAGTCACCTACAATTTCTGCATCTGGAAAGTTAAATCCGGTTTTTAATAAAGAAACGCCTAAGTTGTCACCATTGTTGATAAAGACTAGTGTTTTATCAATTCTTTCTTTTAAGTATGGGCTTGCATCTTTTCTTAATGCCCTAAGTGAGGTGGACACAGGCGTGCCACTTTTAACTAGTGCAGAAAGTGCCAAAAGCCATGAAATGCCCACAAAGATTTTATAAAGTGACCAAGGTGGAATGTTGTCTATAAATGCTCTGGTTTTGCCTGTCCAAATACCAATTGTGGCATATATGAGTATCATTGATATAGGGAGAATCGAGAATGCGAAAATCCAGTTTTTTTCAATCCATACAGAAACGCCAACAAGGTCTGCAGCAATGCCACGCCAAACGGTGCTTGGTGCGGCGTCTATCATTGGGGGGACCATATATACACCAATACCATAAATGATTAATACTGCCATCATTGCCAAGAATGCAGGATATGAAATGGCGCTGATCATTGGTCTTATCATCTTTGTTGAACCTTCAGTAACTTTGATAAGGTTTAATAATGCGCTTTCTAAGTCTGATACGTCACCAACCGAGAGCATTAATCGTTCTCTGTCTGGCGCCCAGCCTTTTAAGGCGTCTGAAAACGTCATCCCAGATTGTAGAGATCTTGACCAGTGTGCAATTGTAATGGCCATTGGTTCATTGGGATTTTTTCCGCCGTTTGAAACACTGTCGTGCAGCATTTCTAATGCATTCATCA
The DNA here is from genome assembly GCA_964371845.1 of uncultured Azospirillaceae bacterium. GTDB lineage: Bacteria > Pseudomonadota > Alphaproteobacteria > RF32 > CAG-239 > JAWXUC01. The sequence goes on from CAYJOO010000019.1 coordinate 4,348, forward strand.
AAGAGAATCGGTTTCTCATTAACGAGGCGATTTTTCTATAAATTTTTAAGCGGCTAGAATTGGCTAAGTTGCAGATTAATTTTGCGTAATATTCTTCTGCTTTATTTAAGGACTTCATTGCCTTTTGTAATGATGTTGATGTGTTTTTTTTATCCATCATAACGGTGTTCCTTTCTTTAATATACTGGTCTTTGGTCTAAGAGACCACACCAACGCTCAACTTCATCCAAGTCGATATAACCTTTTAACATTTTTTCAATAGCGGCGTCTTTTAAGGTTCTGCCTCCAAGATCACCTGTCCAGTAGTCAATTGCTCTTCTGGTTTCGCCTTTAATTAATAGCTCCAAGAAGGTTGCATCAGGCAAGATGATTTCATGCACACCCATTCTGCCCTTGATGCCTTTGCCATCGCAAAATTTGCATCCGGGGCCTCTTAAAAATGTGTTTTCAATACCATAGTCACCTAAAGCTGTTTTTAAGCGCTTTACGGCAATGTCGTTGTATTTTTCTTTTGCAGGCATTCTGCAATGAGGGCAAAGCTGTCTTAACAGACGTTGAGAAATCAGGCCCTTCATAAGCTCTGGGTCCAATAGTTTGAAGTCTTCTACTCCCATGTCTCTAAATCTGGTTACAATTGCTGGTGCTGAGTTGGCGTGCAAAGTGGTCCACATTCCGTGTCCAGATAACGCACCCTTAAAGGTTAATTGTGCGGCAGCAAGAGCCCTGATCTCACCAACCATGATAACGTCTGGGTCTGAACGCAGAGCTGCTGATAAAGCTTTTGTAAATTCTTCATCTCTTTCTGCCTCTGTGTTTACATTTGTTACGGGCATTTGTCTTGCGCCTGGGATTGGGTACTCAGGTGGGTCTTCAACCGTTAATAGGTTGATCTCATAATTTTTATCTTGTAAGAGTTTGATTAAGTTTCTTTGTAGTGTTGTTGACTTGCCGCTACCTGTTGGCCCTGCCACAACGCAAAGCCCAATTGGCACAGCGCGCAATCTATACATTAACTCTTCTTCATACTCTCCAAATCCTAGTGTAGACAAATCACCAGAGCCATCTGGGTTGTCATCTGCGTATAAAAGTCGCATTACCAAATATCTTGATCCAAATGCAATAGGGTTGAACTGCAAACGCACAGCTAAAACATTGTGTGGAACCATTAATCGACCTTTTGAACCTTTTAATGGAGTAGATCCTAATTTTTGTGCGGCTTGATATTCTTTTTGGGCGTAGTTGGCATCTGAGATGTCTGCTGATGCAAATGCAGCCCTTACAAAGCTTTCTCCCCATTGTTTGGAGTATTCCATCTCTGTTTGCATCATGCCATCTCGTCTGAACATAATAACAGTTGAGGCATCTGAGATGACTACATGAATGTCTGATACTTTGTTTGCAGCGGCTTTTTGAATAACGTTGATAAAGTCTTTTTGCATTTGAAGTTGTTCTTCATCTGCTCCAACGTTTGATACAGGGCTTTTAACTCGCTCACCAAAAGCATAAACAGCGTTTATTTCATTTTGTGTTACAAAGCTTGGCTTGTTTATTAAAAGTTTTTTCTTTACAGCAGTAACCTGAAAGCTCATTACTCTACCATCAAAACGATGATTTTCTGATACAAGGAATGTGCCGTCTGAGAATAACGCCAATAGTCGTCTTGTGTCATCATTGATTGAAAGTGAGCCTGATGAGACCGTTAAAAGAGAGTTGCCTTTTGAAAAATATTCTTCAATCTTTGAGAGTTTTTTTGTAGGTTTTTCTTCTTTTTGTTTGTTTTGCGTAGGTTCTGTAGGAAGCGTTTTTGCTTGAACACCTTGTTGGTCAATTGTTTCTTGCGATTTTTGATCTTGCATAATACTTCCTAATTTGCAATGGATTATCCAGTGTAAATATTAAACTTTTTTGGCTTTGATTGAGCTTCTTCTTGATTTATTGCGTCATCTTTGCTTTTTTCTCTTTTTTTGTTGTGCTTTTTTAATGGTTCTTTTTCCATTATGCTAGCGCCTGATGCAAAGTATACAAATTCAATTGAGCCGTTTCTGTTAGCTTTTACGTATCTGTCTGTGATTTCTTCTACAACATATCCGTTTTGTAAAACTGTTCCAACTTGAGCCAAGAATGTTTGCCCACTTCTGTTTAATAATTTGGCAATTAATACGTTGTCTTTGCCTCTTATTTCAGTTATAACATATAAATTGTCTAATGGCACGGTTGGCTCAGCTGCTTCTGCAGACCCTGCAAATGGGTTTTGAGTTTGATATGCAGATAGTTGCGATTTTAATACTGACAACTGTGCTTCAAGAGCAGAAATTCTTTCAACAACTTCTTGTTTTTTTGAAATTGCTTTCATGTTGCTTTCTTCAACAAGTTTTTTGATGTTTGAGAACTTGCTTTTGATTTCTCCAAAACTTTGGATTTGCTCTGCTCTTGTTTTTTCTATATCATCATATAAAACTTTGTTGTTTTCTATCCAGTTTTGTTTTTCTGTCAATAATGTTTCTTTATATTCATTAAGAAGTTTTTCTTGGCGCAATTTTTCAAAAGCGATTTCTTTGTCTTTAAGCTTTTGTTGCTCAACTAACATTTCTTTTTGTCTTTTTTGAATTTGCTCTCTTTTCTTTTCTTCTATTGCTTCTTTTCTTGCAACTTCTTGGTCAATAGCAGCTTGTCTTTGTTGTTTTACTGCATCGATATCGTTTCTGATTTTTTCTTTTTTTAGTTGCAAGCTTAATAATGCAGATTCTTTTTCAAGCTCTGTCATTTTGTTAAAAATTTCTGTATCAACAGAATCGTTATATGCTTCTAAGAGCTCGTTTGCTGTTGTGTTTTCTTCAATTGCCATAGGCAAAGCGTCTTGAACTTCTGCAAGAGGGTTTGCTTGAGGAGTTGAGATAGACAGCTCTGCTATAGGCAGGCCTGTGTCATCTGCAATGTCAATTGCTTGAACAGTTTTTTCTATGTTTTCTTCTGTGGCAGCAATTGTTTCTTCAACTTTATCCATAGCGTTATTAGTTACACCTAACTCATCTTGGATGGTTGATGTAGCTTCTGCTTCTGTGCTTTGTGCTGATGGTGGTTGAATCATATCATCTGAAAGTAGGTCAAAGCTTTCAGCTCTTGCGTTGTTTGATAGCACGCTTATAAGTGCTGCAATGAAAATGATTGATTTGATTTTATAAAACATATAAAGCTCCCTCGTATTTCCAGCGTCTACTTGCTGGGTTGTATTGTATATTATTAATATATAAACCTGAATATTTTGTTAATATTTTGCTCCAAGGTATTGGATTTTGATTTGCCTCAAAGCTAAAGCCGACTGTATTGTATACTTTGTTTGTTTTTGTCTTAACACTCAGCCTTCTGACCTCAACCCTGATATCCAATGATTGGAATAGCTTGTTTATTTCAAACGCAGCCTCATCAGCAGTGAGTTTTGGTTGGCTTTTAATCTCTTTTATTTTTGGGTAGTTAATGCTTGCGGTAACCACATCTCCATTATCTGAAAATGATACGGCACTTAATACATCTTTGTTATCTTCAAAAACTTTTTTGACCCAAGCAACCGTGCCAACATTTTTGAGCCATGCAATTGATGAATCTGTTTGCGTACAGTTGATTGTGCTCATAGTCCAACCAGGAGGCGACATTGCTATAAATTGTTTGCTAGTTTCATAGCAGCTTTCCATAATTTGGCTTGGGTCGCTAAGAGTTTCCCAAGGGGCAACCTCAACAGGGACCTGAGCTTGAATTGGTTTTACTTTTTTTGGTGCAACTGTTACAATAGGTTTTATTGTTGGGGTCAAAAACACAGCATCAATAATAGAAAAAATAATCCATAAACCTAAAATTGCAGATATTGCAAAAACGGCTTTAAGCTTATTGTCTCTTAAGGCTTTGATCTTTTTTAATTTTGTTGGTGCAACACTTGAAATTACTTCTGCTATGGAGATATCTTCTGTGTTTTCAATTCCCCATTCTGCAGGTGCAATTTTTTTGTTCCAATCTGGAACTGCAAGCATTGATTCAAACTGTGCTTGTGCATCTTTTTCATTGGCAAATAACATATCACCATCTGATAAGATGATGTCATTTCTGACGCAGACATACCACCAGCCTGCATCAACCTTGAAGACTGCCACAAAGGTTGACCAGTCAGCAAAAGCTGATGAGATAGAAACTGCTGCAACGTTTTGGTTCTTTTTATATCCCTCAGATGAGATACAAATACCAAATTGTGGAGCTTTTCCTTCTTTTATGCAAAATAAGTCTGCGCCTTCAAGAATGTTTTCTGCAGCTTGTTCAACATCTAGTATTGGGTCTGTTGTGTTTTGTAAAGGTTGCCAAAACAAATTTGTTGCATAGCTGAGACCGTCAACACTAAAGCTTGTGTTCCACGTTTTATTTTGCGCGGCGTTATAGTCGTCTTCTATAAAATTTGCCTCATCTAATGCCACAATGATTGTCCCTTTTATCTTAAGTTCATTCTAGATTCTGGTGAAAGAGGAGAATCTAAAACAACTGGAGTTAATATAATTACTAATATGTTTCTTTCTTTGGCTGTTTTTACGTAGCCGCCTAATAATGAAACATCTGTTGATCCAACACCTGATTTTGTTACGTTGCTTTCTGCTTTTTCAAAACCAGTTAAAACAAGAGATTCACCTGAACGTAAAGCTATTTCTTGAGAGAACCCTCTTGATTCTACTTTTGGATTTTGAATAAAGCCATCTTCACCGTTTACGCCATTAAGGTTTACTTTTTCTAACTCTAAAAGTTCAGATAATGTAAGGTTGAATAATAGCAATAACCTGTTGTGTTCCAAAATTCTTGGTAGAACGTCTAACGTAAAGCCTGTTTCTACTTCTTCTGTTTCTGTTGTGATGTCTGCACTTTCATCTGTATCACTGCCAGAACGTGTGATTGTGATTTCTGAGATGTAAGTTTCTTTTTGTACAACTTGAATAGGAGCCGGCTTGTTGTTTAAGGTTGTTACCGTACCACTTGTTACTAAAGAAGTTTTTCCTTGAGTTGATAATGCATTTATTGCGGTTGAAATGTCCCAGTTGCCGCTTGCAATTGACATAGCAAGGTTGCTAGCTGTGTCTGTGATGCCGCTAGATGATGCATTGTTGACGCCAAGGCTTTCAATTGAACCACCACTAAATGCAGCGTTTAGGTCTAAGCCATAATCATCACCTTCTTCAACAGTGACTTGTAAAACTTTTACGCTAACTGCCACCTGACGAGAAAGTCTTGCATTTTGCTCGTTTACAAACTTTGCGATTTTTGCAATTTCTGTTGGTCTTGCAGTAACAGTTATTGTTCCGTTTGATGGATCAGTTGCAACTGAAGCGCTTTCTCCAACCATTGAAGTTATTGATTTCTCTATATTACCCCATAGCTCAATCTCTGCAGTGCTTGTTAAAGAAATGTTTGATGTTGCACCGTCTCCGTCAGTTGTTCCGCCAACACTTGCAGAAACAGATGTTTTTGATGGAAGGCTGTATATTACAAATGTTTTTGTAATTTGTCTGTAGAAGTGAATTGAGTTGTCCTCATACTTCCACCATAGGCCAAATCTTGAGCCAACTTCATCCAAAAGGCCATCTAATGAACCTTTGTATGATAAAATCATTTTGTTTGGCTCTGTCCAGTCTGCACCCATAGCATCCACACTTGGCTTGTTGTCACCACCGTCAGTAACGGTTGATTCTTCAAGCTCTGCTGCATACCTGATAGATAATGATGTCACTTTGTTTATCATGTCTCCGATTTCATACAATGTTACAGGGCGACTTGATACCAAAGTTATGGCATCTGTTGTTTGCAAATGAGCAGGGAGTGGTTCACCTTCATATTCAACATTAGACTTGTCACCAAGCCAGATGTCATTTTTTACTCTTACAGTGTCTTCAATAGCTTCTTTGCTTGGAGCTTTTGCTTGCTCTCTTAGTTCAACTGTTTTTTCTATGTCGCGATTAACGGTCTCATCCATGCTTGATGACAAAGAGCATGATGCCAATAGCAAAAAAGCTAAAGCCAAAGATATATATTTTTTATTCATAAGCATTTTCATCCTCCATTGTCTCAATTACCAACACCCTGTTGCCTTTCTAGAAAGTTGCAATTGGAGCAGGTCTTGCTCTTGCAAAAGCACTAACAA
>CAYJOO010000019.1:10523-17239 GCA_964371845.1 uncultured Azospirillaceae bacterium
TGCAGATGCTGCGTCTGCGTATCTTGCTCTGAACATTGCGCCCGCAGTTAAGGTGTAATTTCTGTTTGTTTTCCAAACAAGTCTCCAGCCAGATCTTTCTGACCATTGTGTTAATAAATCTTTTAAGTTCATGCCTTCTTCAGCAAGCCAATCTTCTACAGGATCATCAATTGCGGCAGCATCTTGCGCATCTATCTCTGATGAAGCGCTTAAGTCTTGTTGAGATGCGGCGTCTTGTATGTCTGCAATGCCGTTTAGCTCATTTTCATACAAAACAACTTCTTCTTCAATAACTGGTGGAATTGAAGATGACAAATTACTTGCTTTGCCAGAAGTGCCAACTCTGTGATCAAGAGGGGTTCTTTCTCCATATGCTTTGTAGTCAGCAGCTACTTCTGTGTAGCTTACATATGTGTCATCTGCACTCATTGCTTGCCTTGGTTTGATATCTTTAATTTGACGGCAAGAGCCGTTTGGGCAAGCTTGTGTGTATGATTTTTTATGCGTTACACAACCCATCATTAAAAATACTAAAGCAAAGCTTATATATATTTTGTTTTTTGTCATCATCGTTAAGTTCCTTAATTTCTTTTTTTTATTCTATAAGTGTAATAATTAATAATCAATACCATAGCTTATTGCTGTTGATAATATTTGGTGTAGTCATATATTGTCGCCTCTGGAGTTTTAAGGCTGACTATTTTTATTATAAAAGAGTTTGCATCTCTGCCAGTAAACACTGTTTTAACTCTTTGAGGGTCAACATTTTTTGCAGACAATATGCTGTATATCATATTTAATCTCTTTTGTTGCAAAAGAGGTGAGTTTGCGCCATCAACCCTTATCTCTAGCCCGATTTCATCGCTCTTTGATTTTTCAGCAAATGAGTTGAGCCATGATAACGTTTGGCCAGATACTTCAACTCTGTTTGGAGCAAATGCAAGTCTGATCTCGGTTGGCATAATTCTTTTGATGTTTTTTGCAACCCTTGCCCGAGGGGCAATAGTTTTTGTATCTGAAACTTCTTGAGGGTTGTCAGGGTTGAGCTCTTGATTGCCTGTTTGGTCTTCTGACTTTTTTGAAAACAGAGACGTGATGTTTTTTAGGATGCTTGTTTTTTCAGGCATTTTTGTCTGTATAACTTCTTTTGCCTCTGTTGCATCTTCTTTGATCTCTGATTCTATTGTTTTAATCTCTTCTTCTGTTTTTTCAACAAAGCTTGGCATTTCCTCAGCGCTTTTAGAAAAGCTGTCTGGCAATGGTATTAATATATTCTGCAAAGGTTTTTCTGCCGATTTGGTTTGTGCGCCTTCTTCTTTGAGCACCTCTTGATTTGGGGCCTTTTGTCTTTGCATCATTTTGTTTTTGGGATGCGCTGAGCCTTGTGCAATGCTCCATGTGGTATCTTCAAGAATGGGAGTTTCATCAGTATCGCTCATTTTAATCCAAAGAGGAGGTGTGTCCTTTGGTTTTTCTTCAATAACTGCGGTAGGTGTTGGAGTAATAGCACTTGAAAACGCAGAGGGTGATGCCTGAGCCACTTTTGCCTCAAGAGTGCTTGAATCACTTATAGATATATCACCCCCATATATAACTTTGTTGTTTTTTGTTATAGGAATGAGAATAGCATTTTCTGCTTTTGCAACCTCAATGCCCTCAGTGCTTTTTGCGAGGGTTGGAGCATATACCAAGTCTTGCGTTGGTTCTACAGGTTTGATTATTTTAACTTCGGCAGGTTTTTTTATGATTTCTGCATAATCTTGAATAATTTTTTCTGCCTCTTGTTTGTTTTCAACATATACAAGGGGGACATCATAAGATTGAGGTAGGTCTTCTATGTGTGCAATTTCGGCTTGAGGAGCGAGCGTTTCTTCTTGCATGGGTTCAACTTCTGCAATGTTGCTTATGACACTTGTTGTCAATGCTATTTTTTGAACTTGCCCAATAGGGCTGCCTGAGGCGCTGGGGGCATCTTTGAAAAATAAGGCAATGTTTTTTGAAGGGACTATTTTTGCAACTTTATTTTGATGAGGAGACGCAAAATTGTTGCTTGCAACAAAGATTGCAAACATTGATACACTAAAACTTGATATAAAAGCTTTTAATCCGTGTGTTTTCATCAAAAATATATTCCTCAAAAATAATTTAAAATAAAACCTGAATCTTGGCAATAGTTATAAAAGCCCTGTTGATAAAAAAACAGCCCAAGAAAATCTTGAGCTGTTTTGATTATTTTATAATATTTTTAACGTCTAGGGAGTTTGCCCCTTTGACGTTAAACTCAAGATCTCTTCTTGAGTTTAGTATTCCTTCATGGCACGTGCTCCATGAAGCGCGGCCTCTAATAGCAGTAGAGACTACATAAAAGCCATTGCTGGTGGACACGTGCCACTCAGCAAAACTCCCATCATATGTGGGTTGGATGTCATATATTTTGACATCCGCCCCAAATGGGCGATTTTTTTTGCATATCTCCTTTGGTGGGAGATGTATAATTGTGTTGGTGTAGAAATTTGACACCAACAAGTATTGATTTTTTCTCGTTGTCTCAAATAACGAGAAAGAGTTCTGGTGATATTGCACACCAGTAAATGTTACACCCTCTGGGAGGGTAATTGTCTGGCCAAAGGCCACTGCTGCGCTCATTACGAAGAATGCCACAGTTAGAAAAAATAGTTTTTTCATTTTTTTTTGTTTTTTTTATTTTTTAATTAGCGGTAGTTTTTGTGACTACTGCTTTTGTTTGTGCGCTTGTTGTTGCCATTGCTCCCTCTTACGTTGTTTTTTCTTTTGTAAGGCTCGCTTGGTGACACTCTTCTTTGAGGAGGGGTGACGCGTGGGCGATTGGTATGAGGGGCTTGAATTTGTGGGCGATGTACAGGAGGCCTGTGAACCTGTGGGCGATGTGCTGGAGGCCTATGGACGTGTGGTCTGCATAGATGCCAAGTTGAATAATTTATTCGCCTTTTATGCATAATTGGATATCTGTAGCTCTTGTATATTAAGCTTTGTGATAATCTGCTCCAATATGGTCTTGGATGTCCTGTGACAATATAAAAGCCTTTGTTGCAAGATACATACCATCCCCCTTGTCCGCTATAGTATGGGCGAATGTCATATATCTTTGTATTGTAGTCTTTTGTTGACCAAACGATATCCTGAGGAGGAATGAATATCAGCTCTGAGTATCCGCTATTGCTAACTCTTAAATATTGATTTTCTCTGTTTGTTTCCAATATAGAGAAGTGATCATAATGCCATTGTTCTCCTGTTGTCCACATTCCTTGTGGTAGATAAGTTTCATTACCGTTCCAACTTTGCGCGCTTGCTGTCACTATAGTGCATAGCACTAAAATAATGACTAATATTTTTGTCTTCATAATAGTATATTTAATTGGTTTGAGAGGGTATTATGAACATTTTGACAAAAAAGTCAACAAAAAAACATTAGTATCTGAAGTTTGAGATTACAAAGTCAGGATAAGCATTAAAAGATGTTGCAAGTTCTCTTGTTTTTGCAACGTCTGGAATGTAGCCTTCTCCCAAGAAGTGTTTGTGTATTCCCTTTGAGATTAAGACGCTTGAGATGCCATATAAATTTGCCATTTTGATATCTGTTTGAATATTGCTGCCAACAAGCAAAACTTTTGAATTTTCTGTTTTGGCATCGTCTAAGGCATATTTGAGCATTAATGTGTCTGGTTTGCCTGTGGTTAATATTTGGCCGCCAAGAGTTGCATATTGTTCTGCAAAAGCACCACTGTCAATTTCTATCACTCCACCTTTGAAGTTGGCAGCATTGTTGCCTGCACACACAAGAGGAATGTTTAATGAAATTGCAAAGCTCATGTCTGGTTTGTATTGCTCTATATTTGTGGCAAATTCATATTGTTGGCTGATGTATAAAAAGTCTGCTTTTGATATATCTGTGGTTTTTTCAAATCCAAGGTTTGCAAAAACGTTGTCATCTTTGCCGATGCAATAAAATTTGGTGCCAACAGAGCCGTATAGTCCTTTTTTTGACTTGAGCTGATAGTGCAATACTTCACCTGCTGTGATTATTGAATAGATGTTTTTTGGGTCTATATCATTTTGCTTAAAAAACTCAATAACTTCTGAAACTCTTTTTGCAGTGTTTGATAAAATTATAATTTTTTTGCCTGATTTGTACAAGCTTTCTATTGATGATTTTGTTTCTGGCCAAAATTCATGCCCATCAAAAATGGTGCCATAAAGCCCGAGGACTATAACATCAAAGTTGTCAATTATTTTAGACAGGTTTACAATTGGTTTTATCATTTTCATAAAACGCAGAATAAAGCAACAAAATTAAAATTTCTTTAATTTTCTGTAGCAAGAATGCCTTTATTAAACAAAAAGTTTGGAGCTCGACCTTTGAAGGTGTTGTTTTTGCCAGCCAGTTCATAAGCTTTTTGATCAGCATGGAAAGTTTGTTGAGCCTTTGTGCTTTTTTGTTTTGATTGGCTGGTTTTTTTGTTGTCTTTTGCTTGTGTTGTAGAAGATGCTTCTTCTGTTGCAATGTTAACAGCCTCAAGCTCGTATGTTTTTGCAATTTTAATTTCTGTTGGTGATTTTAATATTTTTTGTAAGATTTGATCAGTATCTTTTGATTTTCTGTTTGTAAATATAATGTTTTGTTTTTTTTCTGGTAATAATTCTAATACCTTTTTTAATACGCCAAGTTTTTTGCTAACTTTTATAAAGTTGATGTCATCTACAACAAGAATATTGATTTGGCTAAGGTCAAGGCCATCTTTTTCAACCATATCCATTAATAATTCTGGAGTTGCAATAATAACTGTGGCCTCGTTTTCATTATCTTCTATTGTGTGATATTTTGTAAATGTTGAAAAACGATCAGAAATCATAACAGATTGCTGGCGATTTGGTGTGATAATTAAGATGTTTTGGTTTTCTTTTTTATTGGTTGTAATATCTACCAATGGCAAAACATAAGATGCTGTTTTTCCGCAGCCTCTTGGCGCAATTGCAAAAACATCATCACCGCTTAAGACTGCTGGGATAACATCAGCTTGAACTGCGGTTGGCTCTGTTATGCCAAGTTCATTAATTGCGTCTACGGTTTCTTTGCTTAAGCCTAATTCTAAAAAATTCATTGTTTTTTTACCTTAATTGTTTAATTTATAATTTAGATACAACATTTATATGGAGAAAGCAAGTGTTAATTAATAAAGATAACAGCATTTTAATGATCATCGATGTGCAAGAGCGCTTGGCGCCAGTAATGGAAAATCCAAGAGATATTATAACAGGGGCTGCAAAGCTTTTGGAAGTAGCAAAGATTTTGGGCGTGCCGTATTTGGTTACTGAGCAATATCCTAAAGGTTTGGGAGAAACAATCTTTGATATAAAAGAGCATATGAACAATGAGTTGTGCTTTGCTAAAACAGCGTTTTCTTGTGGAAAAGATGAAACAATTTATGCACAAATAAAAGCAAAGAAGAAAAAACAAGTAATATTGGTGGGGCTTGAGACACATATTTGTGTTTTGCAAACCGCACTTGATTTGTTGAGCAAAGGTTATGAGGTTTTTGTGGTGGCAGACGCTTGCGGATCAAGAGATTTGCACCAAAGCTCTCTTGCTTTTCAAAGGTTAATAAAAAATGGGGCAGAAGTTGTGTCTACAGAAATGGTTATTTTTGAGTGGTTGGAAGATGCCAAGAATGAAAACTTTAAGGAAATATCAAAAAAGTTTTTATAAAAATCTTGACTATATTCTTAAAAAAAGAATACAATCTGAGTGTTTATTACCTTAAAGGAGTTTATTATGCGTTTTTTGTTATTTGTTTGCTTTTTCTTTATCTGTGTTGATGCAAGTGCACAGAACAAACCATTGTTTAATACGCCTAATGACGCCTTTAATGTCAAGCAACAAGATGATAGTAAAGAAGGCGTGCAATCTTTTTCAAACCAAGATGCATGGAGAGATATGATTGCAGAAGATGTTGTCTTGCCTGAAATTCCGGCATTTGTTGGTGAGGTTGCTGTTGCAAATATTACAAAAGCAGAACAAGTCTTTTGTTATACAGTTGAAAAAAGGCCAGAAAATTATGAAGGTTATACATTAAACGGATATGCAGTGACAGGCTTTTGTGGTGTGATTAGTGACACATTGAAAAAAAGAATTGTAACAGAATTGTTTATGACATCAGAAAACGTTTTGGTGGATAAAGATGCAAAATGTACAATACAACCCAAGGCAATAATCAGATTTATTAGAGGGGTTGATTATACAGATGTTTTAATTTCTAGCCCTTGTTATTCTTATGCTATATTTTATGCAAACAAGCTAAAAGCTTTTAATGCAATTCCTGCGCAAAACTTTATTAAAGCTTTGGTTGCAGCGTTTGAAAAAAAGAAAACAACATTTGTCTCTCCAACATTAAACAAACAAGTTTTTCCCGTAGGCAGAATCCAAGGAGAAAACCAACAAAAAATTGAAGAAGTAAAAGATGTTGAAAAGGTTAAGGGGTGGAATAACCTCTCCTTCTAGAGCAAACTTATATAATAGGTATCTGCTTGCAACTTTATTTCCTCGTGTACTTATAAGTGTACACGTCGAAAATAAACTCACTTCGCATCTACTCTATTCTCTAAGTTTGCTTGGCTATGCATAGGCATCTGCTTGCGTTTTTCTTTATTTTACCACTATAAACTCCAAATCTTGAAGTTTT
>CAYJOO010000020.1:0-6047 GCA_964371845.1 uncultured Azospirillaceae bacterium
TTCTTTTACCATTTGAGCAGTAATGTTTGCCATGATATTATTCTCCTTGAGTTTCTTCAGTTGTTTCTACTTTTTTAGAAGTTCTTTTTTTTGGTGCTTTTTCACCTTCAACAGATACTTCTTCAACTTTAAGGCCAGAAGAAGCGATTTGTTCTTTCATGCCGTTTAATACAGCGCCAGAAACCAACTCAGAGTAAAAAGAAATAGCTCTGATTGCGTCATCATTACCAGGAACAGGCAAATCAACAACTTCTGGGTCAGCGTTTGTATCACAAATACCAATTACAGGAATACCCAATTTTTTTGCTTCTGCAACAGCCAAAGATTCTTTTGGAACATCAACAACAAATAACAAATCAGGTTGTCCGCCCATGTTTTTGATACCGTCTAATTCTAAAGCAAGTCTGTTTCTTTCTTTTTCAAAACCCAAAAGTTCTTTTTTTGTATAACCTTGAGTTTCATCTTTTTCAAACATATCATTAAGTTTGTTCAAACGAGTAATTGATTTATAAACTGTTTTCCAGTTTGTCATCATACCACCCAACCAACGATAGTTAACATAGTATTGACCACATCTTAAAGCGTTTTCTTTAATAATGTCTTGAGCTTGTTTTTTTGTACCAACAAACAAAACTTTACCACCGTTTGCAGCAATTTCTTGAGCAGTAGCAACAGCTTTATAAAGCATTGGATAAGTTTTTTGAAGATCAATAATGTGAACGTTGTCTTTTTTTCCATAAATAAATGGAGCCATTTTTGGGTTCCAACGACGAGCGTGGTGACCAAAGTGAACGCCAGCTTCAATCATCTGACGAATAGTAAATTTAGGTAAATTCATTTTTATATTTTCCTTTTTTTCCAGTTAAACCTCTGCAAAAGTAAGAGCCCAATAACAAGGGACCGGAGCGACAAACCTCAGAACACCTGAGATAAACGCACTTTTGCATGTGAATTTTATGCAAGCCTTCATTGACTTGCAAGGGGTTTATATAACATAATATTTTATATGTAAAGCACAAAATAACTATATATAATAAAAAACACATATTTTGTACAAAAAATTTGACAAAGAGCTGAAAGCGTGATATGTTAACTCATAAACCAATATTATTATATATGAAAAATTTATTTTTAGCCCTAATAGCAGTTCTAGGTATCTGCATGGGCAGCACGCAAAAGCTTTGTGCCCAAGAGGGCCGAGTTTTTTTAGACCTGAGAGGGTCAGTCGCAATGCCAGTTGGTGGTGCGGCAACGGAAATATCCTTTGGATACTTCCAAACAGAAAACCTGAGCTTGGAGCTTGGCTTGGGTTATTATGACAGCTTCTCTACTGTTGAGGAGCAGTCGCGCCCAGAAGGGGAAGGGCAAAATCACGTCCCCTTAACCACCTTTGGAGGTGAGTTGAAGTTTAACTCATCGCCAGAAGAATTCTTTAATGCCTATATCGGCGCCGGTATATACTGGGGCTGGATAGGCCATAAAGACTATTATTATGGGGGGTATTACAACAACTCTCCCCCCAGAGAATCAATGCCGTTATTTGTGGGCAGCGCAGGCATTGAACTAGCCCTATCATACAGCATAAAACTGTACTTTGAGGGCGGTCTTCAATATACGACAGGTAAGGCTGAGTATATTGATGCCGGAGTATCATCTTCAATAGGCATAGGCCTGAAGATAATACTATAAATAAAAACCCCTTGATGATCATGTTGATTATCAGGGGGTTTTTGTTAGTTTTCAAAGACACACCCTTCTTGCGGGCATATTCTTTTTCCACTAATAGGGCCACGTGGGCCAAGCTTTTCACCACATGCTGCACACAAATCATTGCGTGGGATGGTAATAGTTCCATCTTCCTGTGTAGTGGTTTCTACGATTGTTGTCGTGTTTTCTTCCATAATATAATTTTTTAGTTAATACTGTGTGGCATCGCCACATAAATAATTGTTTTATAGACAAATCATAGACAGATATGCTCACTATGTCAAGATATTTGTTAAAAAGCCAAAAAAACACTTGAAAATCGCTTAATTATCCTTTAATAAAATGCCTTATGAGTGACTTATTTGAATCAACAGCCGTAAAAAACATTGAATATTCAGCCCAAAACATAGAAGTTTTAGAGGGCCTTGAGCCTGTGCGTCATCGCCCAGGGATGTACATCGGCGGCACAGATGAACAAGCATTGCACCACTTGGTTGCAGAAATTTTGGATAACTCCATGGATGAAGCCGTTGCTGGCTTTGCCAATAAAATTGAGATAACATTAAACGCGGACTATTCAATCACAATCACAGATAATGGTCGTGGTATTCCTGTTGATCCTCATCCCAAATATCCAAACATGTCTGCCTTAGAGGTAATTTTAACCAAGCTCCATTCAGGCGGCAAATTTGGTGGCTCTGCATATAAGGTATCTGGTGGTTTGCATGGTGTTGGTATGTCTGTTGTAAATGCCTTATCTGAAACCCTTATTGTAGAAGTTTATAGAGATAAAAAAGTATATCGTCAAACATATGCAAAAGGCAAACCAACTTGTTTCATCAAATTTTTCACCAAACAAGTTATATAGAATGGCTCGCTCAAAAGCATTTTTGTTCAAAGGGGTTAAAATTCTTTGGCAATGCGCAAATGAGGTATTAGGCGAGGGGGACAACACTCCAACTCAAAAAGAGCTTTGTTTTCCAAATGGTTTAAGAGACTTTTTAGAATATCAAATTGGTGCACGCCAAACCATCAACAAAGTTGGTTTTTATGGTGAGCAACTTCTTGCCAATGATGAGGGCAAGGTTGAATGGGCAATAACATGGCCATTAGACGAGAACGGATTCTCATATTCTTATTGCAACACGGTAGTCACCCCACAGGGCGGCACACATGAGATGGGCTTCAAACAAGCAATTGTGCGCGCATTCAAAGAATATGCTGATATGGCAAACATCAAAAAACTCAACACCTTAACAGCTGAAGATATATTCTCAGATTCATGCTTAATGCTTTCTGTGTTTATTAAAGATCCTCAGTTTCAAGGGCAAACCAAAGACAAATTAACATCTACAAAAGCGATTCGCCTTGTTGAGCAAGCCATAAAAGACAGATTTGACCATTGGCTTTCAAATGACAAAGAAAACACAACAGCACTTGTTGAATATTTAATTGAGCGCCTTGAAGCCAGAAAAAAGAAAAAAGAAGAAAAACAACAACAAAGAAAAACCCCAACCAAAAAGCTTCGCCTTCCTGGCAAATTGGCAGATTGCTCAAAAGCTGCTGCAGAAGATACAGAGATATTTATTGTTGAGGGTGATAGTGCGGGTGGCTCAGCCAAACAAGGCAGAGACCGTGTAACCCAAGCAATTCTGCCCTTAAAAGGCAAAATCTTAAACGTTGCCTCAGCAACATTAGAAAAAATTATGCAAAACCAAGAAATCAAAGATATGGTAGAAGCACTTGGTTGCGGCATAAAAGATAATTATAAAGAAGACAACCTTCGTTATGAAAAAATTATCATTATGACAGATGCCGACGTAGACGGTGCTCATATCGCCTCTTTATTAATGACATTCTTTTATCAACAAATGCCTGCATTAATAGAAAACGGGCACTTATATTTGGCAACACCGCCGCTTTATAAAATTGTTATTGGCAATAAAAACTTTTATGCCTTAACGGATGAAGAAAAAGACGAGATTTTAGCACGTCAATTAAAAGGCAATCAAAAAGCTGATATTTCAAGATTTAAGGGTCTTGGTGAGATGAGCGCGGTTCAATTAAAAGAAACCACAATGGACAAGAAAAAACGCACATTATTGCGAGTTGTTGTGCCAAATGCCAACACAGAAGAAGGCAAAGAAGAATGCTTTGAAACCCGTCGTCAAGTAGAGCGTCTGATGGGCAAAAATCCAGAGCCAAGGTTCAAGTTTATTACCGAGCGTGCAAAATTTGTATCAGACTTAGATATATAAGGATAAATCATGGAAAAATATATTAACAAATGGCTAGAAAAAGGTTTGATTTCTGGCAAAAAAGCTGCTGAGCTTTTAGAAGATTATAAACTAGAATCTCAAAAAATTGCAAAAATCAGAATGCAAATATTTTTATATTTTGTTGGTGCTGTTTTATTGGGTATGGGCTTAATTTCTTTTATTGCAGCCAATCAATGGATTTTAGATTTTCTTTCAAAAAGTCCAATAATCAGAATTACTTTTGCAACGATAGTTACCTTTTCTTTGTTTTATGGTGGTTGTTATATCACTTATCAAAAACAATCATATCCCAAGATGGGCCAAGCTTTAATGTTTTTATCCACCCTTGCATTTGGTGCCACAATAGCCTTAATTGGGCAATCATATCATGAAAATGCAGACACTTATGGCCTATACTTAATCTGGATGCTTTGCATTTTGCCTGTGGCATATTTGTTTAAGATGCCATCTGTTAACATTATTTGCGTTGTGTTGTTTTATATAACATTGTTCTTTTATGCTAACCAATACTTAAACGAAGATTTATTTTTGTTAATAATAATTTTAACTTCAACACCATTATACATGCTAGGCAATTTATTAAAAGGTTATGACAAATTTGCATTAGCGTACAAAACAATTGCAACAACCTTTATCTATTTGACAATATTGGCTTATGCTTTTTTAGAAAACTGGGTAACCAGACTAAATGATACAAATAATACTTTGGCAATTATTTGTGGCATTTTGTTGTTGGGCAACATTGCAATGGCAATTGTGTTTAATAAAGACAAACAAAAAACAGCAGAACAAATTGTCTTAACATTAATCTCTGTTATGTTACTTGCAATATCTTATAATAATTATTTCTATGTATGGTATTTGTCTCATACTTGTTTAATTGCCATGATTTTGGCAGGGATGTTGTTTGGTTATAAAACAAATTCTCCAAGACAAATCAGTATGTTTTCAAAGTTTTTAATAATCTACATTGTTTGCCTGTATTCAGATTTTGCTTGGTCATTCTTTTCTAAAACCGCATTTTTCTTAACTGGTGGCGTAGTGTTATTTGGCTCTGCATATTTATTAGAAAAGCAAAAAAAGATATTTTTAGGAGACAATAAATGAAAAAATTTGCATATATAGTTTTGGGCATTTGGTTTGTTGTAATAGCCTCAATGGTCGCAAAAAATGAATATACACTAAGATATGGCAAAGAAGTATATCTAAAAACTGTGCCAGTAGACCCAAGAGACTTAATGCGTGGTGATTATGTAGTCTTAAATTATGAAATAGCTCAATTAAGATCCAAAGCAAGATATATGCCCAACAAGCCTTTATATTTGGTATTAGATGTTAACGATGATAATGTTGCAAGCCTTCGTTATATTTCAATTACAAAGCCAGCAGAAAACCGCTTTTTTATAACCGGCAAGATAAAACCAAATCGCCCAAACATAATAGAATTTGGAATAGAAAGTTATTTTGTGCCAGAAGGTGAGGGCAAAAAGTTAGAAGAAGAGCTCACAGATGGCACCTTAATAAAAGTTGCTATAGATGGCAATGGCGTTGCCAAAGTTATAGGCTTTGATAAGTAAAAAAAATAATAATTATTTAAATACAATATTGACAAAAATAGAAGTGGGCTATATAAAAATAGCTCACTTTTTATTAAAAACATATAATTATGGCAAAAGAATTAACGCGAGCAGAAGTGCTTGCAAGATTAAAAGAAAAACACAAAGGATCAGAGATATCATCTATCCTTTGGGACATAGCAACCGGCAAAAAAGAGGGAGCTGTCGCATATAGTTTTATGATCTATGACAGAGAATTCAGCGATGATGACAGATTGTTTATGATAGATCTTGTTAACTACTCATTCATATCAGAATCTGTATTAACACATCTATTAAATCAGGGTTTTCGTCTTTCAGAAAAAGCAGACAGAAGCTTGATGTTGGCAACCGCCAAAAACTATATCTCTCAGGTGCCTTTGCATTATCGCCTAATCAATGGAAAAAACATTTCTTTTGAAGTGGCGAAGATATTGGCAACTGCTGTTGCCACTGATCGCGTTTC
>CAYJOO010000020.1:6147-17208 GCA_964371845.1 uncultured Azospirillaceae bacterium
TCGTCATGTGCCGATAGGGCGCTAATCTTAGCGACAGCCACAAAAGCAATATCAGAAGCGCCATTAAAGGCGTGTCTTCAAAGAGACATTCTGATTAGAAACGATGCAGAACTGTTGTTCATCTGCATTGCTTTTGAAAAAATATCCTCTGAAGCGGGATTGCTTTATATAGAAAAAGCAGCTTTTACAGAGGAGCAAAAAGACATTCTTCGCAGAGCTGCGCGAGAATGTATTAAAAAACAATATGGGCTGTTATAAAACTTAGCTCATAAAGATTATGGAGAGCGTTTGCTCTCCATTTCTTTATCTATGTTATTAAAAGTCTGTTTTTATATTATACTCATTTAGTTTGTTTCTAACAAAACCTCTCAGTGCAACTTCAGATCTTCCACCATAATGTGATATAACCTCAGCAGCACATATAGAGCCAATAAGAGCACATGTACCCAAACTTCTGCCTTTATTTAAGCCAAACAAAAAGCCTGAGGCATATAAGTCACCTGCGCCAGTTGTGTCAACCACTGCATTAACTTTTTCTGCTTCAACATATGTTTTTGTTCTGCCGTTTACAACAACAGAGCCTTTTTCGCCAAGTGTTATGGCAGCAATTTCAACTTTTGTCTTTATAAAGTCAAGGCCTTTTGATAATGTCATATTTGTCAAAGCCTTAAACTCTTCTTCATTGCCAAACAATATATCAACATATCTATTAATAATCTTCAAAAAGTCTTTTCTGTTATTTTCTGCACAAGTTTTTCCAGACAAAGAAAAAGCAATTTTTCTATTATTTCTTTTTGCCAATTTAAAAGCTTTTAATAAAGCCAGTTTTGAGCTTTGATCATCCCACAAATATCCTTCCACATAAAGATATTTGCCTTGTTTTATGATGTCTTCATCAATATCATCTTTTGATAAAGATGCCGATGCCCCAAGGTATGTAAACATTGATCTTTTTGCATCAGGTGTTACCAAGATAATACTTCTTCCAGTAGAAGGGCCTTCTTTTAGAGGTTGCGTAAAAAAGTCAACACCAGCCCCACCAATAGAGCGCTTAAATTTTTGGCCAAGTTCATCATCGTGGACTTTCCCAATAAAAGCTGCAGCACCGCCCAAAGAGGCGATGCCAGCAACTGCATTGGCGCTTGATCCGCCAGATATCTGAATTTCAGGAATAATGTCATTATAGATTTTGCCAGCATCCGCAGCACCCAAAAGAATCATATCATCTTTTTTAAGTTCGCGTTCACTTAAAAATCCATCACCAACCCTTGCCAAAACATCTACAATTGCGTTGCCTATTCCAACCACGTCATAAAATGCTTCGTTTGTAGTCATTTGTATTATTCCGCTTTTTTAGATTTTTTTGCTTTTGGTTTTTCATTTTCATCAAAATCAGTAAGTTCTTTGATACTAACTGTTTTTGTTTCTAACTTGCATTTTTCCAAAACAAAATCAATAATTTTTTCTTCAAAAATTGGAGCGCGCAATGCTTCAACAGCTTGCTTGTTTTTGATATAATAATCAAATACCATTTGCTCTTGTCCAGGATATTTTCTTGCTTCTTCCAAAATTGCTTTATTAACATCTTCAGGAGTAATATTGATTTTTGCATCTTTTCCAACTTCTGACAATACCAATCCAAGTTTTACTCTTCTTGTTGCCAATTCTTTATATTCATTAAGCAAGTCTTCTTCTTTTTTTGATTTTTCTTCTTCAGAAAGTTGGTTATTTGTTTTTGCCATTTCATATTGTTGTTTAATGCCATCAAATTCCATTTCAACCAATCTAGAAGGTACTTCAAAAGAATATTGCTTGTCCATTGCATCCAACAATTCTTTTTTTAGTTTTGTTTTAGAAACGTTTTCATAATCAGCTTTAATTCTATCTTTTATAGAGTTCTTAAGTTCTTCCAAAGATGGAGCACCCATAGATTTTGCAAATTCTTCATCAACAACAGTTGGGCAAACTTCATGAATCTCTTTGATATCAACAACAAACAAAGCAGGTTTGCCAGCCAAATCTTTTGCATGATATTCTTTAGGAAAGTCCACATTAACATCAACTTTATCACCAGCTTTTTTGTTTAATAATTGATCTTCAAAACCAGGAATAAAAGAGTTTGAGCCTAATTCTAATTTATAATCAGATCCCTTGCCACCTTGAAACTCAACGCCGTCAACAGATCCAACAAAGTCAATAATTGTAATATCACCTTTTTTTGTTTCTCTATCATCAGCAATTTTTTGAGTATTTCTTCTAGAAGATGCCAAATATTCTAAAGTTTTATTTATTTCTGCCTCATCAACGTCAGCTTCTAATTTTGTTAAAGAAATTTTATCAAAAGCCTCTAACTTAATAGTTGGCAAAACTTCAACATCAACTTCAAACTCAAGATCTTTGCCTTCAGAAAAAGATGTTATCTTAACATCTGGTTGTGCCGCTGGGTTCAAATCATTTTTTTCTAACAATTCATTAACGCCTTCTTGCACGCTTGTTTCTAAAACTTCGCCAATAACTGATTGTCCGTATTTTTGCTTCAATACATTCATTGGTACTTTACCAGCTCTAAAACCTTGGATTTTTGCTGTTTTTGAAATTTCTTTTAATTTTTTTTCAACATTTTCTGCAAATTCTGCAGCACTAATTACAACCTTAAACTCTTGCTTTAGGCCATTTTTTGATACATTTTCAATTTTCATGGAATCTCTCTAAAATATTTATATATGTGTTATATACAAAATGGTGCGGGTGGAGGGACTTGAACCCCCATGCCTTGCGGCGCTTGATCCTAAGTCAAGTGCGTCTGCCAATTTCGCCACACCCGCTATTTTTATAACTATCGAGTGCATAATACACAGGAAAAAAAAATAATCAAGATAATTCTTGAGATTTTTTTATTTTTCTTTAAGATGATAAAAAAACAATGGAGAACAAACGTGAAAAAAATCAGTCTTTGCCTTATGTTAGCTGCACTTATGGGCTGTGCAAATGTTATGGATAAATTCAATTCTGGCAACTCTCAAGCAGAAGATGCCGCGTATCACTTCTCAAAAGGTGACTTAAGAAGCGCGCAAACAATGGCAAACAAAGCGCTGATGAAGAATCCAAATCAAGTGCAAGCACTTTTGGTAGCCGCCTTAACCGCAGAAGGCAGCGCCAATCCCAATCAAGCAATTGGTTATTATGAAAGAATCATTGTCTTAAATCCGCAAGAGCTCACTCCATTAGCAACAACAGACATGAAACCTGTTAAGGTTGTTGACGTTGCAAAAAAACGTTTGCGTGCATTAAACATCAAAAACTCAGAAGTAATTATTGAAGATTATGAAGGTGACAAAGTCTTTAATATAAAGGCAGCAACCTCAAACAAACAAAACAAATCTGCATTAGAAGAGGCATTGTTTATAAAAGAACAAAAAGACACAAACTATACGCAAGCAAGTGCACAAGCAAACGTAAAAGCTGTTGAGGTATTGTTTGATGATGCAGAAAAAAATAAAATTTCTCGATTCTTAATATTAAAAGAACTTGCAGAAAATGACCTTATTACCAAAGAAGAGTTTTTATCTTCAAGAATGACCAATGTTGGTGCGTTATTGCCATTATCAAATCAGCCGCCAGCATATGGCCTTGGCAAACCAGTGCCATCAGCAGATGCCATTTTAGAAAGAATAGCAATCTTAAAAGAGGGCCTTGCAGATAGAAGTGTTTCTTCAAAAGAATACTTGGCAGAAAGAAACGCAATCATAACAGCGCTTATGCCATCAAAGCCACGTATCAGAGACAGCAAAAAAGCACCTGCCAAAGATATTTTGAGCGCCGCAAAAGATTTAAGAAAACTTGAGGTCTTATCAGAATTAAATCTTATTACACAAGCAGAAAAAGAAAAAGAAACAAAAGCAATTGAAACCTATCTTGGAATGAACCAAGAACCAAAAATTGTTGAAAAAATAGTAGAAAAAGTAGTTGAGGTAAAAGTGCCAGCGCAGCCGACCACTCCACAACCTGTTAGTATAGATACAACAAAAATTACAGAAGAGGTTGCCCCTCCGGCGATTCCTCAAGTAACAAACCCATTTTGATTATAAAAAAAGCCCAGATATTCTGGGCTTTTTTTACCACTCTATGAGGTTTTCAAGCTTTGCAAGCTCAACTTCAACACGTAGCTCTATCTCTGCAATGATTTCATTTAATGTGCCATCCTGAGAGCTTTCTTGAGCATTTTTGACAAATCTAGATATCTCAATTAATTTTTCTTTTGAAAAATCATTTAACAATATTGCATCCCTTATATCTTCCAATTTTTCAATCAAAGAAAATCCTCTTTTGATGCTTTGTTTTTTTCTTTTTTGTTCTTCTTCAGTTGTTATGGTTTGCGCAGCAAAAATAGCATTGGCAATGTTCACACCAGATGTTGCACTCAAAGTGTTTGTTTGTGGCTTGTCAACATTGCCCAAATAGTCAGCAAAGTTAGACCCACTAGTGCTTTTTGCACTTTTTTTAGATTTTGTTTCTTGTGCTTTGCCAATTTTTGATACTTCAAACATTAATTAAATTCCCAAACAATTTTTGATTTGCCAGTACAAAGCTGAGCAACATCATTCATATTTATAGGAAACTTACCATATTCAATTGTATCATCATAAGAGTAGCCATATTTTTTTGAGGCATTTGTTTCTTGATTGACAATTGTTATACTAACCACAGGCAATGCAGGGTTTTGCATCCAGTTCACATTAACCATTGCAATGCAGTCATTTTTTTTAATATTTAGCATCGCCACATATAACAAGTCATGATATTCTTCAACATCAGATGTTTCAATCAAAATTTCTTCACCATATTTGTTTAATATTTTTGTTTTATCGCCTGATTGCATATTTGTTGGCACCACGCCATCTTCAATCAAGCTTGCTGGCGTCACACCGTGATAGCTGCCGATTCCGGCATATCTTTCTCTGATAGATTGCATAAGACTAATAAACTGCGTAACATTTTTGGTTTCTGTAATGCGTCCAAAAATTTTTGCAATAGTAAAAAACATTGCAGCAGTTAATATTCCCACAATTGAGAGATATAATATGGTTTCTAGCATTGTTCTGCCATATTGATTGTTTTTATTTTTATTCATCATAAATTCATTATATCACAAAAAAAAATAATCTCAACATTTTTTATTTGACAGCTTTTCTTTTTTGTGTTAAATTTTGTCCATTAACCAATTAAATTATAAAATTATGAAGAGAGAAATTTGCAGCGGATGCTGCGCAGAGATTATTGAAAAGCTTAGCAAAGACGCAAAGCTTAGTATTCAATTGGAAATTTCGTGTCAAGAAGACACAAATCTTCCATTAGAGAAACGCCCCTCAATAGAGGGTGTTAGAATAATCGATGAGGTGGAAACCTCATCAAGTAGTTATTATACTACTGGGCAAAAAATCACCGTCCGCCCAGGGACATACATCTCATCCAGAGATGGCCGTTATAGCTTCACAAACGTGGCGCTGTACCGCCAACTGGCGATGGACGAGCGCCAGATAGATTTGGAGGTTGTCTTCACAGAAGATGACTTCGCAGTATTTAAAATTTTATCACACGACCCATATGATTTATAGGGCGGTGATAAAAAAAGCAAAGGCTCTCAATTGAGAGCCTTTTGTTTTATTCGCCGATTCTAATTTTTTCAATCAGTTCTTTAACACTTGGCAAATGCCCATCTCTATAAAGAGGATCTGTTGCAAAGCGATAAACCTGATGCCCTGCAAACAAAAGGTGATCTTTTACAGAGCCACCATGGCCAATTTCATAAAGTGTTTTATGAATGCAATAAGACCTAGGGTCTGGGATTCTGCCAGTAGAACCACTAGCCTGAGACCAAGAAGAAAACTGACATTGAGAAAGACAACCAATGCAGTTTTTTCTGTCCTCTTTCATTTCTTCCCACTCAGCTTTATTTAAGAACACAACTGTTTCATCAGGGGTTTCCTTAATTTCAGTATATCCTTGATCAAGTTGCAATTGAGCTTTTTTCATGTCTTGAGGTCTTATAAACAATGTTTTTGTTTCAGAAACATCCAATGGTTGAGAAAATTCTGCATTTTCTTCTTTTGAAAAAGCAATTTGGCCTTCAGTTCTTCTGGTTAATGCTTCCAAGAATGTGTTTTTGATTGCAGAAGAAAAGAAGCCAGTAGGGCTAAATTTTTGCAAAACAACATCGCCTTTTTTAACAGTTCTCATAACAGACTGCCAAGCTTTTGATACAGGGCTTTCTTGAGTTATCATTGGTCTTGTGCCAAACTGAAAAGCAACATTGCCAAGTTCTGGGTTGTCAATATAGTTTTCAAAGTCTTTCAAGTTCCAAATACCACCAGCCAAGATAATTGGCAAATCTTTAAGATTAATAGATGTTAAAAATTTTCTAAGCTCAACCAATCTTTGGTATGGAGTTTCTGGCTTTAATGGATCTTCTGCATTTGACAATCCATTGTGTCCACCTGCCAACCATGGGTCTTCATATACAACACCACCCAAGTATTCTGAGCAGTTTGAATAAGCTCTTTTCCACAAAACCTGAAAAGCTCTTGCAGAAGATACGATTGGGTAATAATAAACCTTGTATTTTGTTGCAATTTCACCAAGTTTATAAGGCAAACCTGCGCCACAAGTAACGCCATGAATTAAACCTTTTGCTTTTTCAAGCATGCCAATCAAAATTTCTTGAGCGCCGCCTGCTTCCCAAAGCATATTTACGTGGATTCTGCCATTGCCATTTGATGCTTCATGAGCAATTTTGGCTTGAGCAACACAACCTTCAATAGCTTGATCAATCATTTCTTGGTGTCTGTCTTTTCTAGATACTTTTAAGTATTTTTCTCTTACAAATTTGCCAAAGCTATCATAATAATCAGGCGTAATGCCAGAGAACGTGCCAACGCAATTTTCATTTGCCCAAGCACCAGAGCTAAGCCCATCGGTTGAGTTAATTCCTTTGCCGCCTTCAATTAGAGGGAGCACCTCTTTGCCTGAGATAAGCATTGGTTTTAAAGTTTTTATCATGTTTTTTCCTTATCAGTTTATTTTTTGCAAGTATATATCGTTATTTTTTATATTCAACAAAAATATAACTGCCTATGCAAATCAAGATATAAATATTTAATTGTAATTTAACTTTTTATATATTAAGATAGCACCAAAGGAGATTTATATATGTATGATTTAACAGATCAATTGGTGCCAATGGTTGTAGAACAAACAGCCAAAGGTGAGCGTTCTTATGACATTTATTCAAGACTATTAAAAGAAAGAATTATATTTTTAACCGGACAAGTTGATGATAATATTTCATCATTAGTTTGTGCACAGCTTTTATTTTTGGAGGCAGAAGACCCAACAAAAGATATTTCTTTTTATATCAACTCTCCGGGTGGTGTTGTAACTGCGGGCATGGCAATGTATGACACAATGCAATATATTTCTTGTGATGTATCAACAATTTGTATTGGGCAGGCTTGCTCAATGGGTTCATTGTTGCTTGCAGGCGGTGCCAAAGGCAAACGTTTTTGCTTGCCAAATTCTCGTGTTATGATACACCAACCAAGTGGCGGTTTTAGAGGCCAAGCAACAGATATTGAAATTCATGCAAAAGAAATCTTAGGCATGAAAAAACGCCTTAATGAAATTTATTCTCATCACACAGGCAAAAAAGTTGCCGACATTGAAAAAGCAATGGAACGAGACAACTTTATGAGCCCACAAGAAGCCAAAAAATTTGGCCTTATTGATGAGATTGTTAGTATAAGAGAGATTAAAAAGAAATGAGCAAAGAGATTTTAGAATGTTCATTTTGTGGAAAACCTCAAAATGAAGTAAAAAAATTAGTAGCAGGCAGAGGTGTATATATTTGTGATGAATGTATAGAGGTTTGTTTGAGCATTTTAACAGAAGAATTTATGCCAGAGCCAAAGTCTCAAGAGCAAGGCTTAACACAAGATGCTCAATCATTGCCAACACCATCAAAAATCAAAGCATTTTTAGATGAGTATGTTATTGGTCAAGATGCCGCAAAAAAAGTTTTGGCAGTTGCAGTATACAATCACTACAAACGCTTGAACTCACAAAAAGATTCAGATATAGAAATCTCAAAATCAAACGTTGTTTTAGTTGGCTCAACAGGCTCAGGAAAAACATTGCTTGCACAAACAATGGCAAAAATCTTAGACGTTCCTTTTGCCATATCAGATGCAACAACATTAACAGAAGCCGGATACGTTGGTGAAGACGTAGAAAACATTGTTCTTCGTCTTGTTCAAGCCGCAAACTACGACATTGAAAAAGCTCAACGTGGTATTATATATGTTGATGAGATTGATAAAATTTCAAAAAAAACTGACAGTGCTTCTATAA
The DNA here is from genome assembly GCA_964371845.1 of uncultured Azospirillaceae bacterium. Classification (GTDB taxonomy): domain Bacteria; phylum Pseudomonadota; class Alphaproteobacteria; order RF32; family CAG-239; genus JAWXUC01. The sequence goes on from CAYJOO010000020.1 coordinate 14,551, forward strand.
CAAGAGACGTATCAGGTGAGGGTGTGCAACAAGCGTTGTTAAAAATAATTGAAGGAACCATTGCAAACGTTCCGCCTCAAGGTGGCAGAAAACACCCTCAGCAAGAATTCTTAAAAGTAGATACTTCAAATATTTTGTTTATTTGTGGTGGTGCATTTGCTGGTTTGGATAAAATTGTTAGCAAACGCTGCTCAGAAAAAACATCAATTGGCTTTGGTGCAAAAGTTGCAAAAAAAGAAGAAAAAGGCATTGGTGAAGTTATTAAAAACGTGCAGCCAGAAGATTTATTAAAATTTGGCTTAATTCCAGAGTTTATTGGCCGTTTGCCAGTAATTGCAACTTTAGAAGACCTAGATGTTGATGCTTTGGTTAGAGTATTAACAGAACCCAAAAATGCAATTGCCAAGCAATATCAAGCACTTTTTGATATGGAAGATGTAAAATTAACTTTTACAAACAAAGCATTATGCGCCATTGCAAAAAAAGCAATTGAAAGAAAAACAGGCGCCAGAGGTTTGCGTGCAATTATGGAAGAGCATCTTCTTGATCTTATGTATTCAATTCCAGATGATCAAGGTTTGGCAGAAATTATTATCGATGACAAATGTATTGATGATAACAAAGAGCCAAAAATGGTCTATGAAAAAAAGAAAATGAAACTTAGCAAAGAAAAAAAGGCTAGTTAATCATCAAAAAAAAGGAGCAATTATTGCTCCTTTTTTTATTTTGTTATCCCAAAAAAGATTTAATCCCCATAAAGACAAGAGTTGCGCCAGCAAATATCTCCATCTTATCTTGTGGTATTTTTTTTGTAAATCTGGACAGACTAAATGCAAGACAAGATAATACAAATGTTATAATGCCAATAAATGTTGCTGCATATAATACAGATGTTTTTTGAGTATATATTAAAATTCCAGCGGCCAGAGCATCAATACTTGTTGCAAATGCCAAGATTAAAATTGCAAGCATTGTAATTTTTTGAAGCTTGCTATCTTCTTTTTTTTCATTAACAGCATCATAAATTATCTTAAAGCCCAAAGCCACAAATATTGTGCCTTGAATTATGATATCATATCCTTTTATGTATGACAATGTTTCATTTGAGGCAAGCCACCCCAAAAAAGGCATCAAAAACTGCGCGATTCCTGTTGCTGATGCAATCAATAACATTTGTTTTGTTCTGTTTTTTTTACAAGCAATTCCGCAAGAAAAAGAAACTATAGAAGCATCAATTGCCATAGCAAAAGATAAAAAAAGTATTGTGATTATTGTCATTGTTATACTCATCATTATTATATTTATGCTCCTAGATATACTCATTGCTTTTATAAATCAAGTAAAAAAAAGTTGACAATATATTTGAGAAGGATTATCATTCTCAAATAAAGAAAAGGAGATAAAAATGGATATCACAATATTATATGCAACAGTTACCGGCAATTCAGAAGATGTGGCCAACAAAATTCAAACAGCATTTTCAGATGCAGGGAATAATGCAAATGTTGAAAACTTGGCAGACTTAAATGTTAATAACATTTCCCAATATAAAAATATAGTATTAGTAACAAGCACATGGGGGGACGGTGAGCCACCAATGGACGCGCAAGATTTTTATGACAATTTTATGGATTCTCAATTAGATTTATCAAACACAAAGTATGCTATTTTTGGACTCGGTGAAAGCATTTATGAACAGTTTTGCCAAACAGCCATAGACTTTGATAATGCATTCAACAAATATGGTGCAACAAGAGCAATAGATCTTATAAAAGCAGATGGAGATCCAGCAAAAGCACTATCAAGCTGGCTTCCTGAGGCAATATCTGCCTTCAAATAAATTTCAAAATATTATTAACCTAATTATAAAGCTATGGAAAAGTTTAAGTTAGAGCAAAAAGCTCAAGAAAATTTATTTTTGTTTGTTTTTATAACAGATTTTATTGCATTTTTTAGAATAGCAAGAAAAGTTAATGACTGTTATATTTTTTATTCACAAGAGTATGGGTGTAAAACAACAGATATAGATATTGTTGAAGACATTTACTCAACAAACGGAAAACCGTGTTCAAGCGCCTATAAAAAAGTTGCAAGACAGGTTTGGCAGACGTTGCAGGCTGTGGCTTAATTTTTTCTTCCTATTTATTGTTATAGGCGTTGGTTTCCTCCAACGCCTTTTTTGTTATACTTTATAAATAAGTTCTTGACATTTGTTTGAGAAAGATTATCATTCTCAAATATTAAAGAAAGGATTTATCGTGGCAAATTATAAAGTAGCATTGTTATCATCTTCTCAAGAGGTTGGCAAAATAAATGAAGATATACTACTTCTCAATAAATTATAGGAGCTTGGGGCAGATGCTCAGCTGCAAATTTGGGATGATACAAGTATTAATTGGGCCGATTATGATGCCGCAGTCTTAAGAAGCGCATGGGATTATCACTTAAAGATGAAAGATTTTTATAACTTTATAAAAACTCTCAAAAAAAGCAATGTCAAATTACTCAATGATTTTGATATTGTCGAATGGAACATAAAAAAAGACTTGCAGTTTAATGACTTAAAAAATCAAGGCGTTTCTATAATCCCCTCAATTTTTATTGCAGATAAAAATTTTAATTTATCAAATATTTTAATGCAGCAAAACAAAGAGCACG
>CAYJOO010000021.1:0-5817 GCA_964371845.1 uncultured Azospirillaceae bacterium
AAAAAGACTTTTCTGTGCTTGATGTTTGCCAGATATAAAGAACCCAAAACACTACCAATGCCCATACAGCTCATTAAATATCCCATTTCTTTTGGGTTGCCTGTTAATAATTGATTGACATATATGGGAGTTATTAATGAATATATGCCCGCTGTTGAGCTGGTTATTAATAAAAATAATAATATTGTAGAAATTATTTTGCAGTTTTTTATGTAAAAAATGCCTTCTTTAATTTCTTTTATAAATTCTATTTTTTCTTTTTCTTCTTTTTTTATGGGCTCAACACTCATAAACAAAAGGGCAAAAATTACGGCAATAAAGCTAATTGCATTTAATAAAAAACAAATCCCTTCAGAATATTTGGCAACCAAAAAACCTGCTATTGCAGGGCCAATTAATCTGGCCAAATTAAAATTTATTGAATTTAAGGATATGGCGTTTGATAATAAATCTTTGTTACTTACAAGTTTGACAACAAAAGCTTGGCGCAAAGGCATATCAAAAGCCATCACAGCATTGGCAAAAAGCCCCAAAGCAACGATGTGCCAAACTTCTATTATGCCCATAATCGTCAAGGCAGATAATACAACGGCCCAAAGCATTAACATTGCTTGTAAAAATAACAACATTTTATATTGATTGACTTTGTCTATTACAACTCCTGCAAATGGCATTAATAACAAAGACGGCAATGCATTTATAAAAGTGATTGTGCCCATTAAAAATGCAGACTTTGTTAAGTCATAAACAAGCCAACCCATTGCTGTGTTTGCAATCCAAGAGCCTTGCAATGAAACAAACTGCCCCAAAAAAAAGAGCCTAAAGTTTCTTTCTTGAAGAGCCTTAAACATTAAACAACTCTTTTATAACATATATAATGATTGCTGTTTCTAATAAAAATATTGCCCAAAACTTTGCTCTAAATGATGCTTTTTTTGTTTTGTGTTTGAAGAATTTTTGCCCCAATACGGCCCCGATAAAGCCGCCTAAAATTTGGAGCCAAAGCAATGCCTCTTCTGAAATGCGATATTTTTTGCTTTTGGCGCGAGATTTATCAACCCCATATGCAACAAAGGTGGTTATGTTCATTGTAATAACTTGCACCAATAAAAACATCATAATTATTTTTTTTGAAAAAATTGGGGCATTTATCACATAATTTTGCTGAAAATAATAACCAATGCCAATGACAATACATGAGTTTAATATATAAAAACCGTTTTTTTGAAGTGGTTTAATTAATGCATATAATGCAATCAAAATTGTTGAAAATGTTATTATCATATCATTGCCTTTTTAATTGTTTGCCTAAGGTTATCAAATAAGAGTAAAAAATCAAGAGAAATCTTAAACTTTTATGCACATATTGGTTTCGGTTGTTGACTTTATGGGTTTAAAATACTAAATATATCTGTAAGAAAAGGATTATATAAATGTTAAATAAAATTGCAAAAAAAATATTTGGCTCAGCCAATGACAGATTTATCAAAAGACTTACAAAAACAATCAGCTTGATCAATGCGCTTGAACCAGATTTTGAAAAATTATCTGATGATGAGCTTAGAGCAAAAACAATTGAATTCAAAGACAGATTTAATAAAGGTGAAACCCTTGATGATCTATTGCCTGAAGCGTTTGCAAATGTAAGAGAAGCAGCAAAAAGAACACTTGGGCAGCGTCATTATGATGTGCAACTTGTTGGTGGTATTGTTTTGCATAAAGGTATGATTGCAGAAATGAAAACAGGTGAAGGTAAAACACTTGTTGCAACTCTGGCGGCTTATCTTAATGCCTTGAATGGCAAAGGTGTTCATGTTGTTACTGTTAATGATTATTTGGCAAAACGTGACGCTGAGTGGATGGGGCAAGTTTATAAATTTTTGGGACTAAGCGTTGATTATATTGTTCATGAAAAATCTCAAGAAGAAAGAAAGGAAGCATATGGTGCAGATGTCTTATATGCAACAAACAATGAGCTAGGTTTTGATTATTTGCGTGATAATATGCGCTTTCATCTTGATGAATTGGTTCAAAAAGAGTTTAATTTTGCAATTGTCGATGAAGTTGATAGTATTTTGATTGATGAAGCCAGAACTCCACTGATTATATCTGGTGCTGCAGAAGATAGTTCTGAAAAATATATTTTGGTTAACAAAATTATACCAATGCTACAAGATAAAGATTATGAAAAAGATGAAAAACAAAAATCAGTTGTTTTGACTGAAGCTGGTATGGAACACGTTGAAAAACTATTAAAAGATGTTGGATTGATTGAAGATGGAAGCCTTTATGACATTGCAAATGTGGGCCTTGTGCAGCACGTAAACCAAGCATTGCGCGCTCATAAAATGCATATTAGAGATGTGGATTATATTGTAAAAAACAACTCTGTTGTGATTATTGATGAGTTTACGGGTAGAATGATGGAAGGGCGCAGATATTCTGATGGATTGCATCAAGCAATTGAGGCAAAAGAAAATGCAAAAATTCAATCAGAAAACCAAACACTTGCATCTATTACATTCCAAAACTACTTTAGGTTATATCCAAAGCTTTCTGGAATGACTGGTACTGCCATGACAGAAGAAGCTGAGTTTTTGGACATATATAGCCTTGCTTCTGTTGAGATACCAACAAACCGTGGTGTTTCTAGAAAAGACTATGATGATGAAATTTATAAAACTGAGCTTGAAAAATATGAAGCGATTACAGAAACAATTGTTAAATGCCACAAAAAAGGACAACCTATTTTGGTGGGCACAACAAGCATTGAAAAATCTGAACTTTTGGCAGAAATGCTTCGCAAGAATACAGACATCAAGTTTGAGGTATTAAATGCTAGACATCATGAACGCGAAGCAAGTATTATTGCTCAAGCAGGACACCCTGGCGCGGTAACAATTGCAACAAATATGGCTGGTCGCGGTACGGACATTCAGCTTGGCGGCAACTTTGAGATGAGATTGCAAGATATTTTAACAGGGTCAGAAACTGAAGAAGAAATTGCAAAAATCAAAGCTCAGTTAAAAGTTGAGATGGAAGCAGATAAGAAGAGAGCATTAGAAGCCGGTGGCTTGTATGTTCTTGGTACAGAAAGACATGAATCTCGCCGTATTGACAATCAATTGCGTGGCCGTTCTGGTCGCCAAGGAGACCCAGGGGCGTCAAAGTTCTTTTTATCTTTAGAAGATGACTTAATGAGAATCTTTGGATCTGAGAGAATTTCTATGATGTTGGAAAGAATGGGATTGCCAGAAGGAGAGCCTTTGATACACCCATTTATTTCAGAAGCATTAGAAAAAGCACAAAGCAAGGTTGAAGAAAGAAACTTTGATATAAGAAAAAATCTGTTGAAATATGATAATGTTATGAATGACCAAAGAAAAGTTATTTATGAACAAAGAAAAGAAATCATGAATGCAGAAAGCGTTTCTGAAAAAATTATTGAAATGCGCCAAGAGTATTTGAGCCAAATTATATTTAGTCATCTATCTGAAGAAAAGAAAAATTGGAACATCGAAGGCTTGCACCAAGAGCTAATGCGTGTTACTGGTTTTAATATGCCTATTCAAAACTGGGCAAATTCAGAAACATCTGTACTTGAGTTTGAAGATAAAATATTAAACACAGTTGAAGAAGGTATTAAAATAAAAAATTCAAACGTGCCTGAAGACCTTGTTAGAATGGTTGAAAAAACAATTTTGCTTCAAGTTTTAGATGGTGTTTGGAAAGAACATATTGCAACTCTTGATTTGATGCGTCATACGATTGTTTTGCGCGCATACGGGCAAAAAGACCCATTAAATGAGTATAAAAAAGAAGCTTTTAATATGTTTTCTGAAATGCTTGATATTTTAAGAGAGCAAACTACATTTATGATTTGCAGATCTGCAATTAGAATGGATGCCCAAGAAGAGCTTGAGCGCGCAGAGAAAAAATATACAATGCAAGAAAATAGAGCTGAAAACGGAGAAAGACAATCTGAGAACAACTCACCAATAAAAAGTGATAAAGTCTCTAGAAATAGTGCTTGCTCTTGTGGAAGCGGCAAAAAGTTTAAGCATTGCTGCGGCAAGTATTAAAACAAAAAGGTGATGGAAACATCACCTTTTTTTTTGCATTATGTTTTTTTATTTAAAGAAGTTGTTGATTGATTTTACGGTTGAGTCAACAAGTTTTTTTCTATATGAAGCGGTTTTTAATTGTCTTTCTTCTGTTCTGTTTGACATATAACCCAGCTCAAGTAAAACGGCTGGAATATCGGGAGCTTTTAAGACGGCAAAACCTGCAAAGCGATGTGTGTTGTTTACTAGTAAAACTTTTCTGGCCATTTCATTGACAAGCAATGTTGCATATTCTGCTGATTTGTTCATGGTTTCTCTTTGTGCTAGATTAATTAAGATATCAGCAACCTCTTTTGTGTGCTCCTTAAAATCCAAACCATAAATAATGTCTGTTTTGTTTTCTTTTTCTGCAAGTTGTGCGGCTTCTTTATCTGATGCGGTTTCTGATAGTGTATATACTGACAAGCCACGAGCCTTTTTGTTTAAGGCGCTATCTGCATGAATTGAGATAAACAAGTCAGCGTGTTTGGCTCTTGCAATTTCTACTCTGCCACGCAAAGTTATATATTTGTCTGTTGATCTTGTTAAATACACTTTGTATCGTCCGGTTTTATCAAGCTCTTTTTTGAGCTCTTTGGCAAATGTCAATGTAATGTTTTTTTCATACGTGCCAGAATATCCTATGGCACCTGGGTCTTTGCCACCGTGGCCAGCATCTAATACAATTATTTTTTTTGCGCTGTTTGAGCTTGTTTGTCTTGGAGTGTAATCTTGTTGAGAGCTTGTGCCTTCCCCTTGTGCTTGGATATCAACCACCAAACGCCAAGGAAGATTGCTTTGAGGCTTTAAGAGAAAGTGTTTTTTTATGCTTGCGCCTTGTTTTAAGTCAAATGCAATTCTTTTGCCATCTGATGAAACTCTGGGGTTGTTAATAAAATTGTTGCCCTCTAATTTGTTTGCGATATCTTTTTTGAAATAGCTATTATAAAGATCTATTACTAATCTGTTTGGCTCTTTTAATAAGAATGCTTTGTAATCAATGTTGTTTTTCATATCAAAAACAAGGCGCATTGTTCCCGCCCCTTGCCCCAATCGCAAAGCAGTAACCTGCGCATTTGCAGAGGCGCTAAATAATATGAATATTGCTAAAATTGTTAAAAATATTTTTTTCATGGATAATATTATTATTCCTTAAATGTAAAATTATTATTAAAGCCTTTTCTTTTTGATAATATTTTTTGTGCTTTTTGATAAACTGCCAAAATATTTGCATCAATTCTCTTTCTTTCAACCACTGCGCTTGTAATAGTCAGTTTTATCGGTGACTTATAACCATTGAGCATGAAATCTGTTGTTGCAATTTTTCTTTTTATTGCCTCGATCTCTTCATATGCGTCATCAATTCCGGCGCCTTCAAATGATATAACAAACTCATCTGCTTTGATATGAAAAACTTTTATGTGTTTTTCTTTTATTATGTTTGATATTAAAAAGAGCAATATTTCTATATTTTTTTTGCTAAATTGTGTTGATAATGACTGAGCATCATCAATGCTTATGATTGCCAGTGATGATTTTATAACTTTTTGTTTTGAATATGATAAGAATGCATATTTGTTTTTTATGCAAGTTATGGGGTCATAATACATATTAATATAAATATAAAAACTTGTTGCCAGTACCAAGCACAAAAATGAAATGCCAAAAAACATTGTAAATGCATTGATGTCAAAAGCATAATAACAACCAAAAG
>CAYJOO010000021.1:5827-14912 GCA_964371845.1 uncultured Azospirillaceae bacterium
TGCTGAAATGTATGAAAAAAACAAACCATAATAATATACTTGATTTTTAATACTAGAATAAACAAATAATAAAAGCCCAAATACAACACTTATAAATATATAATTATAAGATATAAACACTGAGTTCTTTGACAAATACTCAACCCCGCAAAGTAATAATAAAAAACCAAATAAATAAAACAAAGTTGTTTTTTTTGTAATTTTTGTATCTGTCATAAAATTTGTTGATGTTAATAACGATAACATAAAAAAGCCGATATTATGATATAAAGGACCTTCTAACATTAGTTTGTTTCTCAAATAATTTAATATCAAATAACTTATAAGCAGAGTTATAAAAAAGAAGAGAGGTTTTGCTTTGTTATAAAATAATAAAAACAAAAAAAACACAACACTTAAGACAATAAAGCCATAGTGGTATATGTTTTGGTATACAGGGTTTATTTTTGAGATGGTATAATAAGTTGTTGCAGAGGCAAAAAATAAAATAGCAAAAAGCCCTAGCTTATAAAAATTGGCAAAAGTTTTTTCTAAGATTTTGCTCATTTATTTACCTTTATAATTGAGCTATCTCCATATGAATAAAAACGATAGCCAGAATCGATTGCGTGCTTATATGCTTTTTTCATATAATCAATCCCTGCAATTGCGCAAATTAACATAAACAATGTTGATTTTGGCAAATGAAAGTTTGTTATGATATAGTCAATTATCTTGAATTTGTATCCTGGAGTGATAAAAATATTTGTATCTCCGCACCAAGGCTTTAAGAAACCATCCTCATCGGCAACTGTTTCCAAAACTCTAAGAGATGTTGTGCCTACAGATATAACTCTGTTGCCATTTTTTTTGGCGTTATTTATCACATCGCAAACATCTTGTGTGATAATCCCATACTCTGAGTGCATTTTATGATCTTGAGTGTTTTCTACCTTAACTGGCAAAAATGTTCCTGCTCCAACATGCAAGGTTAAGAACACTTTTTTTATGCCTTTTTTTTCAAGTTTTTCAAAGACAGCGTCTGTGAAATGCAAGCCAGCAGTTGGTGCTGCAACAGCGCCTTCATGTTTGGCATATATTGTTTGATAACTTTTGAAGTCTTCTTGTTTTTTTTCTGACCTTTTTATATATGGCGGCAATGGCATTGAACCATATTTATTAAGATTTATTTGCAACTCTTCAGGCTTGCATAAAAAACTTAAAAGAACCCCCTCTTCTCCTTTTTTTTCTATAACTTCTGCCTGGAAATCGGAGCCTTGTATTGTGATGATATCATTGGGTTTTAATCTTTTTGAATTTTTTATAAATGCCCACCAATTAAGAGAATCAACAGGGCGATATAATGTGATTTCTAATTTTGCCTCTCCTCTTTGAGCAAGCAATTTTGCAGGAATTACCTTTGTATCATTAAAGACCAAAACATCACCTTCTTCAAGCAAGTCTGGCAAATCATAAAAATGTTTGTCTGTGATATGAGGCGGGTTTGAAAGATCCAAAAGTTTTGAGGTATCTCTTGGATTGGCCGGAGCATTTGCAATTGAGCTCTTGTCTAGGGTAAAGTCAAAAATGTCTACTTTCATAATGAGCAGAAGTATATACAATAAAATATAAAAAACAATTAAAATATAAAATATAAATTATCTTTTTTTCTTAAAGTCAATCCCTCTTGATATTATGCCAATCATCAAGCCAAACATAATATAACTAACCAAGCTTTGAAACGCAATTACTAACTTGGCAAGCTCTGTTTGTGGAACAATCTCTCCATAGCCAACTGTTGTCATTGTGATGACTGTAAAATACAAGGCATCAATCACTTAGGTGTATGATTGTGTGAAGCCAAAAGAAACTGGAGCTTTCATTGTTATATGAGCTACATATAATGAAAGATTTATAACTGTAAAGGTTAATATAAGATTGATAAAGAAATCAAAAAATTCAACCAAATCTTGGGTTGAGGCGATTTTGTTTACATCCAAAAGAATTGCCAATTTTTTTGCAAATATTTTTATGTTCTTTATAGTCAAGCTTGTTATGATAATTGATATTATAAATGTTGCGATATAGTTTGTTGCCATGTAATAACTCAAAAAACCCGTAATTATTGAAACGACTATTAAAGGCTTGAAGAATTTTTTTGAATATATTCTAAAATATCTTTTTTTTGAAAATATGGCATATAATGCAAGGCTTGCAAGCAAGGTGATAACTGCATTTGCAAAGGGCAAATAAAAATGTGTAACACCAATGCCTGCTAATGTTTTGCCGCTTAATGATAACAATAAAAGAGACAAGAAAAAAGTATTGTTAAATGAGGTTATTAATGCGTGTAAAAAATCGCTTCTTTTGTTTGGCATTAGATACTCCTTATATTGCTTTTATTATTTTGTTGATGATGTTTATGATTGCTTGTTTTTTATCCAAGTTTAAGGATGTGGTCTGAGCATAAATTTGATTGGCTTCAAAATAAACTTGTGAGAGTTCCTCTATTTTTTCAAATGATTTTATATTGTCTGATAAAAATTTTGAGATGATTTCAAAACCGAATGTAAATGTTTCTTCTGTTTTTGATAAATCTTCTGCAAATGAGATAAGGTCTGATAATAAAAAATTTTCTTTGGCGTAGACAATTTTTTCTAATAATTGGCTTTGTGAAATGACATCAAAATTGGCATAGTCAATTGCTTTGCCAATGCTAGATGGGCTCAACTTTGCCAACGCTTTTATATTAACCTCATCTAAGTCTGTCAGATATCTTCTAAGAAGACTTGCTACAATTGGCTCTTCCAAAGGTTTGAAGAAAACCTTGGCGCATCTTGATTTGATGGTTGGGAGCAATGAGTTGGGATTGTGAGATATTAATATCAAGACAGTTTTTTTTGGTGGTTCTTCTAATATTTTTAAGATTGCATTGGCTGAGTTTTGATTTAAGTCATCAATACTATCTATAATAACAACTCTATACCCACCAAGAGCTGCGCTTTTTGCCAAAAAATCATTAACCTCGCGGACTTCATCAATTTTTATAACAGATGACTTCTTAAACTCAGCGATTTCTTCTTGATCTAATGGTTTGCCGGCTTTTATGGCTTTGATAATTTTGGCAGTGTCTGTTTTGTTATAGCCTTTTTCAAGAGAAAGAAAATCTGGATGAGCCCCACTTTCTATTTGTTTGAAGACTTGTGTGTCTGGAGATGTGTCTAATGAAGTGTATGATGACTGCTTGTCATCTTGAGCAGATAAAAGAAACCTTGCAAACTTATATGCAAGTGTTGCTTTGCCTATGCCCTTGGGGCCTGCAAAAATATATGAATTATGCAGTGTGTTTGCTTTATATGCATTTAATAAAAATGCTTCGGCCTCTTCTTGATTGACTAAATATGAATTAGATTTTGGCTCTATCACAAATGACCTCGACAATTTTGTTATGAACGTTTTTGGGAGTGTCATTTGCATTTATGACAACGCATCTATTGGGCTCTTTTTTTGCTATCTCTAAAAAGCCACTTCTTAAGTTGTGATGAAACTCAATATCCTTAAGCTCAAAATGAATTTCTGTATTATCAGCCCTTAATGAGCGCTTTAGGCCGATGTTTGGGTCAATGTCTAATATTATTGTTAAGTCTGGAGCAAAATCTTTTAAGGCTATTTTATATAAGCTATCTAAAACTTCTTCTGATATTTTTTTGTTATAACCATAATACTGATATGCTTTAGTTGAGTCAGCAAACCTGTCTGAAACGACTATTTTGCCTTGGGCAAGGGCTGGTTTTATTTTATGCTCCACATGGTGAGAGCGGTCTGCAAAATATAACATTGCCTCTGCTGTTGGGTTGATGTCTTCGGCTCTTTTGTTTACCAAAATTTTTCTGATTTCTTGACCAACAAGAGTGCCGCCAGGTTCTTTGGTTGTAATAAAATCAACACCTTTATTTGATAAGAACTCTGTTAGCATTTTGATTTGGGTTGATTTTCCTGAGCCTTCTCCGCCTTCAAATGTTATAAACATATTTATTTCCCTGATAAAAGATATTTAAATTTTGCAATAAACTGTTTGATTTTGCCAATTTTTGCAACAGAGTTTGAGGCTATCAAATCTATTTCTATGTTTTCTTGTTGTGGTATTTGAATTTGTAAAACACCAACTTTTTGGCCTTCTTGAATTGGGGCAACAAGTGGAGAGTTGTATATTGCAGTTGCTTTAATCTCTGAGAAGTCGCTTCTTTTTATACTTATTTTGACATCTTTGTTAACGATAGCTTCAACACTATTTCTAACACCTAAAGCAACTGGCATTGTTGCAATACCTTGGCCTTGGAAAAATATGGTATAATTATCAAAGGTTCTAAATCCGTAGTTCATTAATTTTTCTGCTGCTTGTGAGCGCTCTTTGTTTGAATCCAATCCAGTCATAACAAAAATCAAGCGTCTGTCACCTCTTTTTGCGGTTGCAGTCAAGCAATAGCCTGCCTCATCGGTGTGACCTGTTTTTAAGCCATCGGCTTTTGGCATTGAATATAACAATGGATTTCTGTTTGATTGTTTGATTTTGTTATATGTAAAAAACTTTTCCTTAAACAAATGATAATATTCTGGGAAGTCATTTATTAAAGCCTGTGCTAAGATACCTAGATCTTCTGCACTCATTTTATGATCTGGGTGTGGAAGACCTGTTGAGTTGGCAAAGTTTGATGCTTTAAGCCCCAACTTCTGCCCCATTTCGTTCATTTCTATTGCAAACATTTCTTCTGAGCCAGAGATATTTTCTGCAGCAACAATGCAAGCATCATTGCCTGAGGCTATTATAATCCCCTTTAAGAGGTTTTCAACACTAACATTGTCACCGATTGGCAAAAACATTGTTGAGCCACCGCTTGCTGCGCCACCTTTTCTCCATGCGTTTTCTGATACAATAAACTCATCATCTAATTTGATTGAGCCATCTTTTAATTTTGAAAAAATCATATATGTTGTCATTAACTTGCTCATTGAGGCTGGCGGAACAGGTATCTGATGGTTTTTTGCCAAAAGATATGTTTTTGTATCTGCATCCATTAGCAACATATTTTTTGCTTCTGTATCAAAGGCTTGTGCTGAAGTTGAGATGAGCAAAAAGAAAATAACAAGATATTTTTTCATAAAATTAATCCTTCATTGTTTTGGCATTGGGGATACCTGAGTTTTTAACACTAACTAAAACAGAATCAGCTTCTGCTTTGCTTGTGTATGGCCCCAAGCGAACTCTATAGAACTGCCCGCCAGTAATTGTTGCAGGGTATACATTTGAGTTGCCAAATGAGCTAAGTCTATCCCTTAAAGAGTTGGCGCTTGATTGACTATTAAAAGAGCCTGCTTGTACATAAAAACTGCAAGCGGCCTTGTTGGTGCTATTGTTTTTGGTATAGCTATGTGCGCCCAATGGTTGCAAATATGAATCTTGCACTGATACTTCTGTTTTTTGATATTCAAGTGGCATATCACTTGTTGCTTTGCCTGTTAAGATTGCTTTTAAGGCTTTGCTTTCTTCAGGCATAATTTCTACTTTTACTTTTGTGGTGCCTTGTGTGTGGAAACCAAGTGTTTGCGCACCTTTTTTTGAAATATCAATTATTCTATCTTTGGCAAAAGGGCCTCTGTCATTTACTCTAAATATGGCAGATTTGCCATTTTCTAAGTTTGTAACCTTTACAACAGATGGTAATGGTAGTGTTCTGTGCGCTGCTGTCATAGTGTTCATATTATATTCTTCACCATTTGCAGTGTCTTTGGCGTGGAAGTCTTCTCCATACCAAGATGCAACGCCAACTTCTTCATAGTTGTAGTTTTCTTCTGGGTAATACCACTTGCCAAATATTTGATAAGGATTGCCTACTTTATAATGCCCCTCGCCTTTTTGCATATAAAAAGATTGAGAAGTGCGATAAGATCCGCCCACGTCTTCGTAAATATTGTCGGAAGCGCAGCCAGTAAGTGCTAACAGCACAAAAAGTGTTTTTAAGTATTTTTTCATCATGCCAATAATTTATATTATTTATATTGATATGGCAAGCAGATATTTTAGTTTTCAAGAAAAATCTTCATTGCTATTAAAGACATCTTTTATGGTTTGATAATCAAAGCCATAACGCAACATTTTTGCAAAATCTTTTTGTAAGGTTTCTTGTGTATAATTTAATTTGAATGTGCCAAGTTTTTTCTTTTGAGCAACTTGCAAGGCATTGTTATAAGGAGAGTATTCAAGCTCTTGTGCGATGGCATCAACCACTTGATCTTTTATGCCTTTTTGTGATAATTTTTCTTTGATATATCTTAATGATTTGCCTGCTCTTATGTATGCAGCAACCTTCATTTGAGCAAAGCGATCATCATCAACATATTTATAGCCAACAAGCTCTTCTATAAGCTCGCTTATCCATTGATACGCCATTTGTTTTTCTGCCCAGTCTTTATTTTCAAACGCGTATTTGTCAACGCGACGCTTTAGGACATCGGCAAGGCTTTTTGTAGAAGCTTCATAGCGCTGCAAATAATACAACGCTATGTTTTTTAATCTTTGTTTGCTGATTTTTTTCAAATTCTAAAATCTCTAAAAATTTTGAGCAAGTTTTTGGTTGAAGCATCGTGCTCTTTTATGCTATCTCCTTTAACCTCTGGCAATATTTTTGTTGCCAATTCCTTGCCAAGTTCAACACCCCATTGGTCATAACTGTCAATATTCCAGATAATGCCTTGCGTGAATACTTTGTGCTCATATAAGGCAACAATCATGCCCAATGCTTTTGGACCAAACTTTTTGAAAATGAATGTATTAGAAGGGCGATTGCCAACAAAACATCTGTGTGGGTTTTCATGCTTTTTGCCCATCATTAATGCCTCTGATTGTGCCAAAAAGTTGGCAATTAAGATGTTGTGATGATCACCTATCTCATTGTGAGACAAAGCTGGCATTATAAAGTCAACAGGAATTGGCTTTGTGCCCTGGTGCATTAATTGAAAGAATGAGTGCTGAACATCTGTGCCAACTCCACCAAACAATGCTTGTGCTGTTTGATGCTTGATAACCTTGTTATCATTGGTGATATATTTGCCGTTTGATTCCATATCTAATTGCTGCAGATAGTCTGGAAGATATTGCAAATATGCGTCATATGGAATAACTGCTTGAGTTGAATATCCATAATATTCATTGTACCAAATACTTATAACAGCCATTAAAACAGCGATGTTGTCTTCAAATTTTTTGGTCTTAAAATGTTTGTCTGCAATATATGCGCCTTCTCTTATTTGGTTGAATCTGTCCCAACCAATCATTAAGGCTATTGATATACCAATTGCTGAAAGCATTGAATAACGACCACCAATAAAATCCCAAAACTCAAACATATTATCTGTATTTATGCCAAACTTTGCAACTTCTTTGGCATTGGTTGAAAGAGCTATAAAGTGGTCTTTAACTGCATCTTTGCCAAGCTTTTTAACTAACCAGTTGCGACAAGTCTTTGCATTTGTAAGTGTTTCTATAGTTGTAAAAGTTTTTGAGGCTACAATAAAAAGTGTTTCTTCAGCATTAAGCTCTTTTAATACTTCATGAGCGTTTGTGCCATCAATGTTTGAAATAAAATACTTCTTTTCTTTGTGGGTTTTGTTTACAAAATTTTTCATTTTATCAAACACAGCATTAATCTCTGGCATTACATCAACACCATCAACAATAATCTTTTTGTTGTCAAAATTACGAAGCGCTGTATGCAATACAGCTCTGTTTTCTGTTTGATTGATTTTTTTGCCCTCAAACATATCTTTGATTTTTTGCTCAAGATTTGATTGTCTTGCCAAATTGATTAATTCTGCAAAAGTTTTGTCATCAAAAATATTTTTTGAGAAATCTGCAAACAAAAATTTATCAATGTTCTTGGTATATTTTTTTGCTCTGCTTGCATCATTTGCAAACAAATCCTTCATATGGATTTTTTGCATTTTTTTGTGCTGTTTGCTAAGGGTTTTCCATGAGTTTTTCTTAAACATTTTATTAGGCTCCTATAGTCATCTTTCTAAAGTTGTTTATGTTATAATATTTTTTTATTGCTTTGTTGACATCTTCTTTGTTAACATTGTTGATATATTCATTTCTTTTGCTTAAAAAATCAAGCCCTAAGTTGTGTTTTTGCATATATATCAAAAAGTTTGAGATATCTGTTATTTTTGCAAACCTTAAGTTGTTTGCATTTATTAATGATTTTTTTGCTAGTCTTAAATCTGAGTTTGAAACGTAAAAATCTTTTATTTGCTCTTCAAAGAGCTTTTTTGCAGCAGCTTGCTTGTCTTTTGATGTTGAATACGACATCAACGCAATATTTGCATTATCATGATATGATAAATATGAATACACAGAATAAACAAGGCCATTTTCTTCTCTGATAGTTTGTGATAACTTTGAGCTCAAACCATTGCCACCTAATATATAGTTTGCCAAATATTGGGGATAAAAATCCGCAGCGCTTCTTTTGCTTATTGGGGCTGCAAAAACACTAATGACCTGCGCGGCTGGATGATTGATATTAACATCAACGTTATGAGGTTTAATGTCTGCAATTTCTTTTGTTTGCGAGTTATTTGGCAACTTATAAAACATTGTGTCAATAATGGAGATTGCTTCAGATTGATTGATATCTCCGGCGAGGGCAATGATTATGTTGTCTTTTGCAAAAGCTGTTTTTATATATTGAATGATATCTTTTTTGGTTACTTGTTTTATTTTAGAACTTGTGCCTAATGGATTTTGTGCATATGGGTGCTGGCCATATAAAGCCTTGTTAAACTCCAATGACAATATAGAAGAAGGGTGCTCTGTTTGATGCTTTAAGCCCAATAAAAGTTGCTCCTTTGCTTTTTGTATAGAAGAGGCCTTGATATCTGGCTGATAAAAAGTTTTAACAAAAATATCAAGTGCTGTATTAAGTGACTTTTTGGGAGCAAGAATTGAAACGTTGAACTCATCCAAACTTGTTGAATAAACCAATGATATTCCGTTTATTTCTAGCTCTTCTTGAATTTTTTGGTTATCTGTTATAACTTTTGGAATAAA
>CAYJOO010000021.1:14922-17152 GCA_964371845.1 uncultured Azospirillaceae bacterium
TGTTATTTTATTGTTTGCGCTTCCGGCTTTTGTAAATGTTGCATTAATTGCAACAATTGGGTTGGAATGCTCTTCAAACAAAAATGCTTTTATGTTTGTTTTATCAGATTTGATTTCTGTAACGTTTGGGTCAAATGTATAATTGCCTAACTCAGAAGTTGCCAAAATTCTGTACTCTTTTGTGGCAACAAAAATATAGATAAATAAGATTGCCAATGCTGAGAATATCATTTTTTTCATTTTAATCCTCCTTGGTTTTTCTCTTTTTTATATTGAGAATTATCAGAGGTGATAACCTCCCCTTGCAAGGATGTGCTTTTTAACATTTCTGTTACGGCAGATTTTATGTCATTCAAACTCACACTATTAATTGCTTTTTCATAGTCGTCAATTTCTGCAATACTCATACCGCTTGAGGCAAGAGCCCCCAGAATATATGCTGCATCGTTGGGGTCATCTTTGAGTATTACAAGATTTGCGGTCATTTTTTTCTTGGTGTCTTCTAGGGCCTTGGCATCAAGCTTTGCAAGAGCTTTTTTAAGCAGGGTATCTATGTCTATTTTTTTTGACAGGCGTTATAGACACTCCAAAAGAAGAACCATACTTTGCTAAAGAATTATAGCTGGCAGAAACAGCGAGTGCTGATTTGTCATCATCTACCATTTTTTTATATAGGTATGAAGTTTTGCCATCTGCTAAATATTTGGCAAAGACATCTAAAGCATATGACTTTTTTGGTGCCGTATATGTTTTGACAAAGCGTGGAGTACTTATATGCGGAATGCTCATAACAAAGTTTGCATTTTTTTTATAGTCAGAGCCATAGCTTTTATTTTTTGTTATTGTTGATGGTTTTATTTTGCCAAAATATTTTTGTGCAAGTTTTTTGGCGGTATCTGGATTTATGTTACCTGCCAAAATTAAGACTGCGTTATTAGGATGATAATATTTATTATAAAGATCTATAACATCATGCTTTTGGAGTGCAGTGATGTCAGCTTGCTCACCTGTAATTGGATGAGAGTATGGATTTTTTGCCAAAATGTTTTATTAAAGGTTTCATAAAAAGCTGATATGGGGTTGTTTTCTATCACTTGTTTGCGTTCTTGTAAGACGATGTCTCTTTCTAATAAAAAGTCTTTGTCTGAAACCTTGAGGTTGCGCATTCTTTTTGCCTCAAGATACATAGCAAGCTCTAACTTTGAGATATCCATAAAAGCATGATAAGCTGTATAATCCTGAGATGTAAAGGCGTTTATTTCAATACCATGTTTTTGTGCAATGCTATTATAATCAGAGCCCCTAAACATAAGGTGCTCTAAGAGATGAGCTGAGCCTTTTGCGCTTAAGGATTCATCTGCGGCGCCAACATTATACCAAAGCATTTGTTTGATAATGGGAGCCTTATTATTTTCTGCAACGATAACGCGTAGCCCATTGTCTAATGTAAACTCTGTTGCATTAAAGAGCTTGGAACCACAAAGCATTATACAAGCGGCAAATATGAAAACTGTTTTTTTCATTATTGTTGTGCTGGCAATACATTATATGCTGGAGGAATCGCCAATGGATTTGTTTGTTCTAGCTTGGTTTGAGTTTTTGTGCAAGCTGACAGAGTTGCCAAAATGGCTAAAGTTAAAATTGTTTTTTTCATTTTATTTTCCTTTATTAAAGAATTCTTGAAATATTAACATAATGGCACCAATGCAAATAAAACTATCTGCAACATTAAATGCAGGCCAATGATATGCACCAACATAAACGTCCAAAAAGTCAAACACAGCACCAAAACGCACTCTGTCAATAACGTTACCAATTGCACCACCAATCACAAAACCCAGTGCTATCTGCATAAATTTTGACTGTTCTGTTTTAAGCCAGCGCAATAAAAAAACCACAATGATTAACGCCACAAAAACAAGCCCAATAACTCCTAACACACCATAATTATCAAACATTGAAAAACTAACGCCAGTGTTCCAAGCCTTAATCAAATTAAAAAATGGCCATACTGCAACAGCTGTCTCATTAACCACATAATTAAGAATAACAAATTTTGAAATTTGATCAAAAATTATCACACCAATAGCAACCAACAAACCTAAAAACATATAAAATCCTTATAATAAAATTAATTTACACAAAGCCAAAAACACCAACAATCCGCCACTATCTGTAAGAGCAAACAAGAAGATGCCAGAAGAAACAGCTGGGTCAACCTTAAGCTTAT
>CAYJOO010000022.1:0-349 GCA_964371845.1 uncultured Azospirillaceae bacterium
GACTTTATGAAAAGAATGTATGTTTATATAATGAGCAATCATAACAACGGCACGCTATACACTGGCGTTACATCTGACTTGGTTAAAAGAGTTTGGCAGCACAAAAATAAAATATATAAAGGCTTTAGTGCAAAATATAACTTAAACAAACTTGTTTATTATGAAACTCACGATGACCCAGCAATGGCAATAAAAAGAGAAAAGCGTTTGCAAAATTGGGATAGGCAATGGAAACTTGATTTAATAGAGTCTAAAAACCCAGATTGGGACGACTTGTGGGAAGATATTATAAAATAAGGATATTTTACACTTGGATACCACGGTCAAGCAGTGGTATGACATGTTGTTA
>CAYJOO010000022.1:359-6251 GCA_964371845.1 uncultured Azospirillaceae bacterium
ATGGCAATCTTCGAACTGCTTCACGACACACGTCAAACCACGGCTTGACAGTGGTATGACATGTTGTTACTCTTGAGATTACTGATAAAAATAGCAAAAAAAATGACAAAAAAACGCTTTACAAGGGTGTAAATTTGTGGTATATATGATTTTGATAAATTAAGAATATGTTTAATTAAAAAATAATTATTATGAAAACGTTAAAAGTTTTTTTGAAAAAGTATTGGGGTTATGTATTAGCAGTTTTATTATTTGCAGTAGCCTCTTTTTTTTATGCAAGAGTGGAAGGCACGACTTTCTTAGACTACATGCTTCACGCTATAGCTTTCTGTCTAGCCGGTTGGGGTACTATTAAAGAGCATAAAAAGTTTTGTATAGTTGCACTTGCAAGCGTGATTATATCAGCACTATGGTTCTTTGGACTTTATATGTGGGGAATATTTTTTCTTGTGATGATGCTCTATATAGTCTTTATGATTTTCGTTGATTGGGACGGATGGTTTCTATTTTTTATATTCTTTCTTATAATCACTTTCGTTTTGATGATAAAAAGAGATGATATCATTGAAAACAGAAAAATAGATGCAATGGAATACCACGAAGGCGTTATTAAAGAAATCTATTATGATGACGATGTGTTCTTTATGGAAGGCGATGAAAATCTATATAATTTTATAGATGAAAGTCCAAACAATTTTCGTAAAGGAGATACTATTCTCTTCAAGATGCACAAAAATAATCCGCGTCGCATAAAAAGAAAATAACAAAAATTGACAAAAAAATTCTTTACAAGGTTATAAATTTGTGATATATATGATTTTGATAAAATATAAAATATTAATCATTAAAAAATTATAATCATGGAAAAGTTAAAAGACATTTTTAGAGCAATTGGAGAATTCTTTGCAGAGCGCAAAGCATTCTTTCTTATTAGCTTAGCCCTTATTGCAATAGTTACTGCTGCAGTTTTTAGTATTGTTGCTATACAAAAGGTAGAGCCTTCTCCAATCAAATTTGTTGCAAAAGGAGAAGTTGTTTTTGTTAATGAGACAACTAATGAGTTGACGATAAAAAACAACACCGAGGAAAAAAAATATTATGTAAGTTCTTTTTATGATAAAGGGCTAAAGGTTAATTTTTTTGAAAGAGGAGATGCTATCTATATCTATATTCAAAAAAATGAGAATATTGTATCATCTCAATCTTTAGAGAAAACTCTTTTAGCATTAGAAAAAGACAAGCAATCTGATAAAATCCCGTATATAATGTTGATAATTATAATTGCAGCGTTGGGCGGTTTGTTTAGTTTTCTGATTATAGGAAGTAAATACTAAAGTCGAATCTTTAATGATTAACCCTTAGCTTATTGCTAGGGGTTGATTGTTTTTAAACGATTAAACTACTCAATTATCTCTTTATAACGCGAATGGTTACTAGCTCGAAGTATGCGTATTTGCTCCGACCAAAAAACAAAGATAACCTTTTTAGGTTATCTTTTTTTTTGGATCAAACGAGGAACTCAGCTCAAAACTAAAGCTATCCCAACAGATAATAAAAAAACAAGAAACATTGACAACTGATATATAATCTAATATTTTTTCAATATAATATAAGGATAAAAAAGATTTAAATGACTTATACGGAGAAATAAAATGAATACAAAAAATATAACAGTTATAGGATGTGGAAGATGGGGCGGATTTTTAGCATATTATTTAGCAAAATACAAAAACTCAAACATTTTGATGTATGGACTAGAATCAGACCCTAACTATCAATCATTAGTGGCATCTGGGGCAAATAGCTATATTAAAATGCCAGAAAATGTATGCTACACATCAGATATTAATCAAGCAATTAATAACAATCTCATTGTTATATCCATAGGCTGCCAAGGGCTAAGAGGCTTAATGAAAGAATTGAACAAATTTGACTTGTCGAATAAAACTTTTTTATTGGCCATGAAAGGGATTGAAGAATCATCTGGCAAAAGGCTTAGCCAAATTGTAGAAGAAGAAACAAAAGAGCAAAAAAATATTAAAACAGCAGTTTTATTAGGACCTGGTCACGTTCAAGATTATTTAAAAGAAGTGCCTAGCTGCGTTGTTATTGACTCACTTGACAACGACACAACAAAAGTGCTAGCTGATTTTATAAACTCTGACTTAATTAGAACTTATTATGGCAGTGATTTAATCGGTAATGAAATAGGTGGAGCCTTAAAAAACGTTATTGGACTTGCAGCAGGGATCTTAGACGGTCTAAATTGGTCTGGCCTAAAAGGAGCTTTAATGGCAAGGGCCCCTATTGAAGTTGGCAAGATTATAAAGCATTATGGTGGCAAAGCTGAAAGCGCTTTTGGCTTGGCACACCTTGGAGATTATGAAGCAACATTATTTTCAGAACATAGTCATAATAGAGCATATGGAGAAAAATTTATTACAGGACCCAGATTTTCAAAACTTGCAGAGGGAGTTGCCAGTCTTCAGGCTGTCTACAATCTGCGAGATAAAATTGAGATACCGATTTGTGAAATACTTTATGAAACAATCTATAATAATAGTGATCCCAAAACACAAATAAACAAACTATTTCAAAGACCTACAAAAAACGAGTTTTAAACAAATAATAAATGACCCCTTAAAAAGTGGTCATTTATTATAATTCCGCAAAAATAGTATTTTCACCAAAATAATGTTTTTTTTGCAGGTTTAATTGCCAATACAACTATCATAGCAATATAAACATACCACTTAACACCAATCAACAATGGCACAAGAGCACATACAAATAATGCCAAGAAAAAACAGCTTAAGAATAATAAAATCTGTTTTGTTGGGTTGTTTTTATGCAAATAATTTTGTATCTTTTCTTTGGCATTAACTCCATCAAGCCCAACAAACTCCAAGACAAGTGGCATGGCAGAAACAAATGCCAATAATAAATAAGCCAAAGCAGATATCGCCAAAAATGGCAAATACCAAGAACAAATTAAGATTCCTAATAAAAAATAAACCGATGCAACACAAGATATATCCGTTATAGAAAATCTTGAAAGCTTGATAGACAACTTCTTATATATATTCATCACAAATCTCCTTATAAAAATTTAAAGCCCCAAACAAGGGGCTTTAAATTATGACGCATTTTGATAAAACAAACTGCTTTTTTGTGCAACCAAAAGCGCTTGGATTCTATTATGAACACAAAACGTTTTTAATATCGCATTTACATGAAGTTTTACAGTAGATTCGCTCACCCCTAATCGATAAGCAATCTCTTTATTTGGTAGTCCCTGAGCAATTAGTCTAACGACCTCAGACTGGCGTTTTGTTAATCTTTCCATTGGTACCCTCTTTAATTATTATTAAATCAATCAATAGTCTTATAACAAAGTCAGTTACAACGATTATGATACATCGATTTAAATAAATTGCAAGCAATATCTTTTCACAAAAAAAATATGAGGCATAAAAACACCCCATATTTTCAATTACTTTTCAAACGTTTAAGACAAATCCCTAAATTGGTAGCTGAAGAATTTGTTGATACGCTTTAATTGCAGTATCCCTAACTGCAACAACTGTGTTTAATGCAACTTCTGCATTTGATACCGCCAAAACAACATCTTGAATATCAGCTTTTCCAGCAATACCGGCCATTGTCATTTGTTCAGAATTTTTTGAAGCCTCAACCGCAGTTGTCAAACCATCTTTTACCAAGTCAATAAAGCTTTCTTGCTCCTTAGGAGCCTCCTGCACTGGCTGCATTTTGTTAGAAACTCTTGCCAATGCATCTTGATATGCTGATAATGCAGATGAAATGTTATTGTTTTGTATCATTATTTAATTCCCCTATTGAATAATATCTAAAAGTTTTGTTTTCATATCTTTTGCAGTTTGAATCACATTCAAATTTGCCTCATATGAGCGCTGCGCTTCTTTCATATCCATCATTTCTATTAATGGATTAACATTTGGTTTTTTTATATAACCGTTTTCATCTGCTCCTGGATGATTGGGCGCATACTCCAAATTAAATGGTGTTGGGTCTTTTACAACATTTTCAACCTTAACCAAATTTGCACCACTTGCCTGATCAACATAATTCTTAAAGCTAACCAACTGACGCTGATAAGGGTCCCCACCCTTTTGAGTTGATACAGAATCTGCATTTGCCATATTTTCAGAAATAATTTTAAGACGCTGTGACTGCGCTTTCATTCCAGAGAATGCAATATCTGTTGCTGTTCTTAGATCACCGGCCATTTATATCACACTCCTGTTGTCTTTGCACTTGCTTCAATCATTGATTTGGTCTTATTATAGATTTTTAACATCTCATTATAAGTCCCTTTTGTGTTTGAAACCTCATTAAGCTGATTTTCCAAATCAACACCATTTCCGTCCAGGGTCAAAGCGTGAGTTGGGTTCGGAGTATAAATTTTATTATTAATATTATGAGAGCCATTTATAGGAAAATGTTTTGAATTTGTTGTCATCAATGGCATCTGATGCTTTAACTCATCTGCAAAATTTGGCTTATGCACATCTTTTGCCAAATAGTTTGGCGTATTTGCATTAGCAATATTTTCTGCCAAAACCTTTTGTCTTGCAGATAAATAGCTCATATTTTTTGTTGCCATAGAAAAAACTGATAAGTTTTTCAAATCCATTATTATATACTCCCCAATATATAAGATGAGTATAGTATATAGTTAAGAAATGGTTAATGCAATTGATATTATAAGATTTCCACAATATTATTTTGCATCAAGCAAAACACATTCAAACGTCGCTATTCTATAATTTTCCTTATCAAGAACAACCTCTTGTAAATAAGCATTTTTTTTCTTTTCATGACAATATCTAGCGGCTAGTTTTGCAACTTGATCTACTCTAACATTTTTATATTTATATGCTATATGGGCCTCTGATCTGCCTTTAATCATCACGTTTTCAATCAAAGCATTATCATCCAAAGATTTTACATCTCTTGGTGCAACAACCAATTCATTTCTGTGTGAGTTGTCCAATGGTGCACAAGCTGCCAACAAAACAAACAAACACAAGCCAATTTTCTTCATATCAAACCCCTTAAAAAAATATATCAAATATAATAACTTAATCCCACAATATAATCAAAGACATTAAAAGTTGGTTAATTAACACCAAGTATTCTATCAATATCTTTACCTGCTTGCAACAACACATCAAGCACTTTTTGATTTTTTGAATTTTTTGAACGGCTATTTTGCAGCTCATCAATCATTTCATTTAGCTTTTTATTAAATCTTTGATCTTGCCTAAGCTCATTTAAATGTCTTACTTCTTCTTCATCATTTATCTTATAGTCTGCAACTGCCTTTACAATTGCCAAGTATGACGCATCTTTTTGTGAACTTGTTATCGCATATGATGTATTAACAAAAGTCACCACACAAAATAACGCAAGCAAAATCTTTTTCATATCAACCTCCTAATAAAAAGTATTGTATCTTTATAATATCTGATTATAATATAAAAAAAAGAATTTATTTTAAGGCTGTGAATTATGAAAACTGCATGGTTACTACTAGACAACAGAATGGGTAGCGTTGGGCAAGCAAGAGGTGTTGGCCTCAAGCTTGAAGACGAGTTTATCATCTCAGAAAAACAAATAAAATACACTCCTTTTGCCAAATTGCCAAACCAAATAAAAGGCGCATCTCTTCTTGGCATCAAAACAGAAAGCAAACAACAGATATCAGCTGATTTTCCAAATTTGGTTATATCAGCCTCAAGAAGAACGGCCCCTATTGCAAGATGGATAAAAAAACAATCACCATCAACAAAAATCATCCAGCTAATCCACCCAGGCAGCTCTGGCCTTAATGATTTTGAGCTTGTTTTT
>CAYJOO010000022.1:6261-12873 GCA_964371845.1 uncultured Azospirillaceae bacterium
AAGAAAACATACTTCAAATATTATATACATATTTGGCGCCCCTCACCGCTTAACTCCACAAAAATTAAAAGAAGCCCAAAACAAATGGCATCAAACATTTAAAAAATTGCCCAAACCATTGACTGCAGTTTTAATTGGGGGTGGCAAAGGGTTGAGTGAAAATAATGCAAAAAGATTGGGATATGAATTAAAAACCCTCTAAGCAAAAATTGGAGGCTCATTATTAATTACCACTTCAGCCAGAACCCCTAGTTTTGCAACAGATTTAATCTTAAACGAGCTCAAAGAATATCCAAGCCATCAGTTTATTTGGGCAAAAGATTGTTGCAATGAAAACCCTTTTCTTGGTTATATGGCTTGCTCAGATAATATTGTAGTAACAGGAGATAGCGTCTCTATGGCATCAGAGGCATGCGGCACTGGCAAACCAGTGTTTATATTCTCAGGAGAAAATTGGCTCAAAGAAAAACACGCAAGGTTCATATACTCTTTATTTGAGCATGACTATGCCTGCCCATTAGAAGAAGATAACATTCAAGACTTTGTCCCAGCCAAGGCACTAGACACTGCAAAATTTATCTCAAAAAAAATAAAAGAGCTATTTTAGCTCTTTTATTATATTTATAACCAATAACTATGCTTATGGTTGAATTTCGTGCAAAACAATGCTTGCCGCCACAGAAACATTCAAACTTTCAACATTTGAGTTCATTTCCAACTTAATAGTTTCATCACAGTGCTCTTCAACAAGGCGCCTCATTCCCTTGCCTTCTGATCCCATAACCACAGCAATTTTGCCACTTGCCTTAAAGTTTTTAATGGTTGTTTTTGCATATCCATCCATGCCAACAACCCAAAAACCATTTTGTTGCAAAGTTTCAATTGCTCTTGAAAGGTTTGTTACTCTTGCAATATTAATATACTCATATGTTCCGGCACTTGCTTTAATGATTGTGCCATTTTCTTGTGGAGTATTTTTGTCTTGAACAACCAAAGCATCAACACCAAAAGCAACTGCAGAGCGTATTATTGCTCCAATATTTTGTGGATCAGTTACTTGATCTAATATCAAAACTCTGGCATTATTATTATTTTCACAGATATCAACAACATCTTGCACATCAATTGTTTGCAAGGGTTCTGCAAATAGCAAAAAGCCTTGATGCACGGCATCTCTGCCCACATACTTATCAATTTCTTTTCTATCAACAATTATTGGCTTGATATGTTTTGCAAATCCAACATCTTTTTGATTATCTGCCGTGCACATAAGCTTATAGATTTTTCTTTTTGGGTTTTTAATTGCACAAACAACTGCATGTCTGCCATAAATTAAAACTTGGTTACTCATGGAATTAAAACCGTATTAAGCATATTAGTAACCCCTTGTTGATTAAGCGGAAACCCAGCTGTCAAAATAACATGTTCACCAGATTTTGCATAACCTTTTTCCTTAACAGTATTAATTGCAATACCATGAGCTTCCATAAGGCTTTTATATACAGTATCAATCAAATAAGCATCAACACCCCATAATATAGACATTCTACGAGCAACTTTTACATCTGTAGTAATTCCAAGTATTGGCAAACAAGGTCTTTCTCTTGAAGCAAGCCTTGTTGTAAAACCAGAAGAAGAAAACGTAACAATAGCTTTTACTTTTTCCAAAACATCAGAAACCAAACTAGCCGCATATGTAATTGCATCAGATTGTGTGCAATCAGATGGTCTATATCTGGTTTTTTGAGCATTTTGTTTGCAAACAACATCACCTTCCACAGCGTTTATAATTTTTCTCATCATAGAAACAGCCTCAACAGGGAATCTTCCGGCAGCAGTCTCTGCAGACAACATCACAGTATCAACACTATCATAAACAGCTGTTGCAATATCAGAAACTTCTGCACGAGTTGGCGTTGGTGCCATAATCATAGACTCAAGCATTTGAGTTGCCACTATAACTGGTTTGCCTTGTTTTCTGGCCTCTTTTACAATTCTTTTTTGCAAAACAGGAACCGTTTGAATTGGGCATTCAACACCCAAATCGCCACGAGCAACCATCACCCCATCAGAAAGTTCAATAATTTTTTCCAAGTCATCAACAGCACTTGGTTTTTCAAACTTAGATATAATCCAAGCCTTGTCACCAACAAGTTTTTTTGCATGCAAAACATCATCTTGGTGTTGCACAAATGACAAACCAATATAATCAACACCACATTTTAATGCAAATGCCAAATCTTCTTCATCTTTTGGAGTAATAGCTTTAATATCAAGTTTTGTATTTGGCAAATTAACCCCTTTTTTTGAAGTCAACACTCCGCCTACAACCACAACAGTTTTTGCATAGTCCTTATTATTTGTCTCAACAACTCTAAGAGCCAAATTGCCATCATTAATCAAAAGATCATCGCCTTTTTTAATTGCGGCATAAATTTCCTTATGAAACATAGGAGCGCGTTTTGAGTTGCCTATATCATTATTCATATCCAAGCAAAACTCTTCACCTTCTATTAATATAGAGTTATCACCCATATCTCCGATTCTCAATTTTGGGCCTTGCATATCTGCCAATATTCCAATGCAAATATTTCTTTCTTTTTCAAGCTCTCTTACTATTTGGATTCTTCTTTTATGAGTCTTATGATCACCATGAGAAAAATTGACCCTAAAAGCATCTGCACCAGCATCCAAAAGTTTTGCAATCATTTCTTTTGTATCTGTAGATGGGCCGAGTGTGGCTAATATATTAGTTTTTGTTTCTATTGGCATAAAGTTTCTCCTTAAGTTGCCTAAATATTTTTCTTGATTTTAATTCTAGTTTAGTTAAATATATGTTTAAATTTAATTTTACAAGGAAAAAAAAATGACAGACACTGGTGGCGTTGCCGTAGAAAGACTAAAATCAATCATTGAAAGAGTTGAAAGATTAGAAGAAGAAAAGAAGGGAATCTCTGATGATATCAAGGATATCTTTGCAGAAGCCAAGTCAGCAGGCTTCGATATTAAGGCATTAAGAACAATCTTAAAAATCAGAAAAATGGATCCTTCAGACAGAGAAGAACAAGAGCATTGGATTGAAACATACAAAAAAGCTCTTGAATTATAATAAAAAAATACCGATTCGAAAAAAAGGCAAGATACTCTTGCCTCTTTTTTTATGCACTGTTTTTGTTATGAACAATAAATTTTAATGCCGTCTGTCGTGAGTTTGTAGCTTTACTTTGCTCCAATTGTTGCAAAACCTCAATTTCTTGATCAGCCAAGTGTCTATTGATACCAATCATATCATAAAAACTCTTACTTTTATTGTTTAATTCAACAGCCCTGTCTTCATAACCTTGTTCTTTTTGATAATAAGACGAGAGCATGCTTCTAGAGTTTGCAAATGATGCTTGATTTTTTGCATCTGTTCCCATAGACAACACATTTTCATACGCCCAAACAGCTTTTTGCTTGTCGCCAATTTTTTTATAGATATTGCCAATTTTGCTCCAAGAGTTAATATTATTTGGCATCACTTCCAAAGAAAGCTCAAAAGCTCCAAGTGCCAACTCATTATCAAACAAACTTGCAAAAGTGCCAAATAAGTTTGCAAGGTTTGAGACCTCAAACAATAACTTATCTTTAATATCACCATCCTTCATTTGAGAAATCAGATCAATTTTAACATCCATCAATTGCTCAATCAATGATAACGCCAAAGATACATCAGATGCAATCAACTTAACAATTGCATCATCACCACTTTCATCAAAGCTTTCAAACGCATTTATTGCACAAAGTGATGCAAACGAATTTATTGCATCTATCATCTGCAAAATTTCATCTTCACTATATTTATTTGACGTTTTATACATTAAAGTTTGAGCAACCTTAAACTCATCAACCCCTCTTGAGATCAACTCAATTGCAAGACCAAGCATATCAACAAGTTTTATTGCATCATTTTTATATGCAATATTTGGCAAAACTTCAACATTTTCATGATTATCAATATGTTGCCCCTTAACCCAATCAAGCTCAAAGTTAACATCTTCAACCTTAATACTCTCAAAGGTATTAAGCCTTTCAACAGGAGCCCATTCCAAAACTTTTTTTGTGGCAACTTCTTTTTCAAAATCTTTTTCAAGCTCTTTTTCAAGTTCATCATCGCATAAATTTGCGTCTTCTTGTTTTTGGTGGCTTTTTTCATCTTTTTCAAGGGCTTCATTTAGTTGAATATATTTAACTAAAGACTTTATATACACACAAATAACATACAAAACAATTCCAACAACAAAAATTTCGGCCAGCCACAAAAGCAAAACCCTAATAGTTGTTGTATTTTCAAAATACCCATCGACCTTATTTGATGCATCACCAAAAAAGCCAATAAACCAATCATTTATCCCTTTTATTTTTACCAATAATTGTTCAATCATATAAAAGTCACCATTTACAAATTAAATCTTAAGTAATATAATAAACCAAAATTTTAATAAACACAAGAGAAATATAAATATGGGCTACTTAAAACAAAAAAAACAAACTCAAGCAATTAACAATTTTTTATTACTTGCAACCATATTATTATCAATGCTTACCTTTTCATCATTTTCAGATCATCCTTTTTTTGTATTTATAAATAACTACAAATTGCAAATATTTGCAATAAATGCTCTACTCTTATTATTTGCAATCATAAGAAGAAAAAAAAGATACATTTTAGCATCTCTTATCTTATTTTTTATAAACTATAGCTCTATTAGTGCATATGGCAATTTTATAAACAATACAAAAATCAACTCACAAAACAAACAAAGCATTGTTTTTATACCACAATCATCAGAAATATTAAACATCAACAACTCTATTGTTATTATAAATTTCTCAAACACCTCAGATTTTGAAGGAGCCTTAAACCAATTACAAAGTTTTATATTGGCACAAAATGAGCCAACCATTATAATTGGTGACTTCAAAAAGCCATTGTGGCATCCAAAATTAAAAGAATTTATGCAAAAAACTGGATTAAAGTCAAAAAACAAAATAATTTTCAATTCATTTAATCCATTTTATGTACCAACAATTAATGTTTTAGGCTTTGATAACATCGGATTAGATAAAATTATCAAAAAAAATGACCGTTATGAGTTTATTTTACTTGCAAAGTAAAACAAAATAAATAATATGTTGTCTATGGAGGTTTGGGTTAATGCTTTGCCAATCTGGTCAGGACGGGAACGTAGCAGCCACAACAAAACACTTTAAGGTCAAACCTCCTCCCAATTTAAGAAAGAGTAACATGACAGAAACAAACAACGAATACGTGGTTCTTGCAAGAAAATATCGCCCCCAAACATTTGATGATTTGCTTGGGCAAGATGCTTTAGTACAAACTCTTTCAAACGCAATTACATCAAACAGACTTCATCATGCATATGTATTAACAGGTATAAGAGGTGTTGGCAAAACAACAACCGCGCGCATTGTGGCAAAAGCCTTAAACTGCACAGGCATTAACGGAGATGGAGGCCCCACAATCAAACCTTGTGGAGTATGCGACAATTGTCAAGCAATTACATCAGATCGCCATATGGATGTTTTAGAATTTGACGCGGCTTCAAAAACAGGTGTTGATGATATTAGAGAGATTTTAGACGGTGTAAAATACAAGCCAACAATGGGCAGATATAAAATATATATCATAGATGAGGTGCACATGCTTTCAAAAGCAGCATTCAATGCTCTCTTAAAAACGCTTGAAGAACCCCCTGCTCATGTCAAATTTATTTTTGCCACAACAGAAATCAGAAAAATTCCGCCAACAGTGTTATCACGTTGTCAACGCTTTGACCTCCAACGCTTAGAGGTTTCTGACTTATTATTTTTATTTGACAAAATATTAAAAAAAGAACAAATAAACTCAGAAGAAGAAGCTCTTAAAATAATTGCAAAAATGGCCGATGGCTCAGCTCGAGATGCTCTATCAATGCTAGATCAAGCAATAGCACTATCACATGGCGATATCAAAACACAAATTGTTCAAGAAATGATTGGCCTTGCAGACAAACTGCAAAGCTTTGATTTGTTTGAATCCCTTGTTATAGGTGATATTCCCAAAGTTTTAGACATCTTAAAAATCCAATATAAAAACGGCGCAATTCCATTGGTTGTGTTACAAGACTTAATTGCAACAACACACCTTTTAACCAAAGTAAAAATCGCCCCAATCTTTGGCAAAGATGTTGCCCTATCTCAGGCTGAAAAAGAGTTTATAGAAAAAGTAGATAGCAAAACAAGTGTTGCCATTCTATCAAAAATATGGCAAATGCTCTTAAAAGGCATATCAGAACTATCATACGCTCCAAACCAAATGGACGCCCTTGAGATGATATTAATCCGCATTGCTTATTCTGCCGCTCTTCCAACACCACAACAGTTGATGGAAGAGATAAAAAAAAAACCAATAATTGAAGTTAGCAACCAAGCAAGCCAACCAAACTTTCAAACGGCTCAAAAAAAAACTTTAATTAACACCCCTCAAGAACTTGTACAAGCAATAGAAGACGCAAAAAAAATGCGACTTTCTTACTCATTAAAAAATGATGTTGAAATAAACAGCATCAA
>CAYJOO010000022.1:12883-16099 GCA_964371845.1 uncultured Azospirillaceae bacterium
CGTGCTTGATATGAACATTACCTTAAATATCAACAACGAGTTTTTAATGGAGATCGGCAACTTTTTACAAGCCCAAACAGGCATAAAGTGGGAGATCAAAACCACCAGAACACAATACGTCAATTCAATTGCCAACATCAAAAATCAAGAAAAACAAGCCCAAATAGAAGACATCAAAAAAGATCCTTTGGTAAGAGCCATTTTAGCAGAATTTGCAGGTGCAAGTATTGAAACCATCACCAGAAAAATTATAGAAGAACAAAAATCATCAATACTTGAAACCGAGTTTGACGATATATTCTTTGAATAAAGCAAAATTATATAAAAAAAGCCCTATATCAAGGGCTTTTTTTAATCAAAATGATATTTGATTCCAAGCAGGGCTTCAAAGCCTTCTGAGCCAAAGTCTTTGCGAAGCACTTCTACAAACCCAGTCCATTGGCCTACAAGTTTTTCAAATCCAACGCCGTATTCAACATAAGGTCTTAATGAAACCTCATTTAAGACAAAGCCATCGGCTGTAACATGCTGTCCATTATTAAATGTATGAACATATCTTGCCTTTGTATAAGCATTATATCCTTTATCAATAGCTTTATTTAACTTAAGCTCTGGAGCAATCTCAATATTATGAGATCCAGA
The DNA here is from genome assembly GCA_964371845.1 of uncultured Azospirillaceae bacterium. Classification (GTDB taxonomy): domain Bacteria; phylum Pseudomonadota; class Alphaproteobacteria; order RF32; family CAG-239; genus JAWXUC01. The sequence continues at coordinate 13,526 of CAYJOO010000022.1, forward strand.
AAAATCAACCTCAGCTCCTCTTGCAGAAATATATTTATTTGAATCTGCATAAATATAACTAGCAAACAAACTTGGGGTTAAATCATAACCATTGCCCATATCATGCACATAGCCAACCTTTAGGCCCAAGCCCGCAAGATAAGAGTTAAACTTTGCAGAGCTTTCATATTTGTCTTTGCTTCTAACCATACCAACAGATGTTGTGGCACCAAAGAACCATTCGTCTCTATAAAAGTTTGCATGAGCACCAACATAATAGCCATCTTGATAAAATTTATTGCCATCAAAGCGCATATATCCATTGGTATAAGCGGCATAAACACCATAATCTGCATACACACAGCTACCTTCATAAACAAGGCCTGTATCAAAGCCTGCAATAACACCTGAGAAGTATGCATCAACACCTGAAGACGCATTTTTTATATCCAAATTTTCATCAGAGCCAAATGCCTTCGCCCAAGAATTCTTAAAGCTTCTATCAAAAGCATCTCCGCTTGAAACATTATTTAACTCAGGAATAACTGAACTATCGGCCAAAACTTTAGAATAAATCTCATCATTTATAAGTATTGCTGCCAAAGAGCCAATTGCAGGAGCCTGAACTTGTGGGTTTTCTGTTGGCGCCTCACCTCTTGAGAACAAAAACTCACCTGTATCTTTTAGGTATGAGACATCATAAATATAAACAGGAGCAATCCCAACCATTGAAGATGAGCCACTATAAGCAACAGATGCCTTCAAGTTATCATCGGCAAAATCAACATAGGTTTCATCTTTTGCACTATCTGACAACAAATTTAGCTGCCCAACATCAAGCGTTGCAGTCCCTGCAAAATTTGTGGCATTTATGCTATCCATTTCTTCTTTTGCCAAATCAACATCCAAACCATCAAGACTAGAAGCTGAGCTAATCGTTAATGTATCAAGTTTGATTGTATTAACAACTCCATCATCAAAGCCAGCCAAAGCACCTCCATTAAAATCTATCGAGTTTAAGGTTGCCTGATTGCCATCATACAAATTATCAAAATTGTCATAAGACAATTCTGCGCCAGTGTTTAGTTTATAAGACACACCATCATCATAAGCATTTCTATAAACATTTGAGCTTGCTTCTATATATGTGTCTGTAATTTCTGCAGAGCTTGTAAAATAAGAGTTCTTTGCAACATAAACCTCTGAGTTTGTTATCTTGCCACTTCCATTATAAACACTGTTTACATTAACTCTTGAGCCTTCAACAACACCACTTGCATTCAAAGTTGAGTTAACATTTACAATTGCATCTGTAATATTTCCATTGGCAGCTGTTGTTGCATTAACATCCAATGTCAGATTATTAATTGTGCCATCTAATACATATGAGCTACTTGCTGTTGGATTGCTATTGAGCTCAACAATATTTTCCTGAAAATCTGAGCTAAAATCACTATCCAAGCTCAAAGATGTCAAGCTTTCTGCCATATTAAATGTTATTTTATTGCCAGCTGCGCTCATATCAAAATTTACATTATCATAATTAACATTAAATGAGTTATACTCAGAGCCTGCAACCAAGGTCAATAAAGCATCTGCTCCATCTTTGCCAGAAACCACAAAGCCATCAGCCTTGCCCAGGCCATTAACTGTCATGATCTTGCCAACATAGTCTGTGCCGCCAATACTTTGCGCACTAACCACACTTTGTGATTCAATATATTCATTGCCATCGCCATAAAAATAATCAGCGTTTTGCAAGGCAGTATTACTCGCCTTCATATTATATATGGTATTAGTTGATTGATCAACCTTACTAATTGCTCTATTAAGAGTTGTTGAAGATGTTACATCAACCTCAAAATCATACCATCCATCATTTGTTGTATCATGATTAAGAGTGATTTGTTCATCATAACTTACAATATCAACTTTTTGTGTATTGGGCAAAACAACCGGCCCATTAACATTATTAAACACCTCAATCTTGCCAGTAACATTGGTTGATGGAATATTAACTATGTTAATAAGCATCATATTGGTATCAATATTGGTTGTTCCCGTAATATTATATCTGTCTGCTGTCAAATTGCCCAAGTCCATATCAATTGAAAACTGCGAGTTTATTACATCCATATCACTTATATAATAATCCGTAATCTTTCCATCTAATGAGTTGATGTTTGCCTGAACGCTATTTGCTGTCAAAGAAGAAATTGTTATTCCCTCTTGGTGCCCATTTGTATACGTAGTGTCAACAACACCCATAAACAAAGTGCCTTTGTTTAAGAACACATTATTATCAACATCGTCATTAAAAATAACACTACCGTTATTAATGTTTATCGTACCGCTCGAGCCAGAAATCGCATCATCAAACACTATTGACTTGCCACCATCAAGGTTAATTGTACCAAGATTGTGTATAGCATTTGATGCCTCAGACCCAAGCCCCCCTGCAGTATTGCCAGAAAACTCAACCTCTGCGTTTAATGATATTATATCAATCCACCCACCGGCTTCATTATAAATAGCGCCACCTTCAACCGCAGCTGCATTGCCAATAAAGTTTGTGTCTTTAATAGAGATTGCACC
>CAYJOO010000023.1:0-6624 GCA_964371845.1 uncultured Azospirillaceae bacterium
GCTTTATATGCTTCTAAAATACGGCAAATAGCGATTGAAACACTCCAAGATTTTTGTCTTGGGGTGTTTTTTTATTAATGGGAGCTTATTGCCATTAATAGCGAGAGGTTGGGGGAGTTGTTGGGGTGGCTCGGGTATTCTACCGCTACGAATTGCTAAAGCAATTCTACTTGTAGGAAAAGACTAAGCATTGCTGCGGCTAAAGCCTAGCAACGCTAAGCGTATTTTGTATTGAACCGCTCACCATTTAGATAAAGCACCTGAAAAGGTGCTTTTTTTATGTGTTTTTATATCTGAACTCTAAGGTTTTTGCCTATGTAGGTAATTAACGCTGCACAGACTGCACATAATAAATATTTACAATAAAAAGTTTTGGATTTATGATTGTCTCAACAAAAAGGATGATTATGGAAGAAAAATTTGATATTGTAGACAATCAAGGAAGGCCTTTAGGATATACAAAGTCTAAGTCAATAGTTCATAAAGAAGGGCTTTGGCATAGGTCTGTTCATATTTGGATTATAAATAGTAAAAATGAAATTTTATTACAAAAACGCTCTGCTAACAAAAAAATTGGCCCTAATTTATGGGATATATCTGTTGCGGGGCATATGTCTGCAGGTGATACTTCTAAAAAATGCGCAGTTAGAGAAATAAAAGAAGAGCTTGGTATTGATATAAATCCTCAAAAATTAGAATTTTTAGAAACGGTGAGAAAAGATAAAGAATATCCACCTTATATAGAACGAGAGTTTAATGATATATATCTACTTTGCTGGGATTTAGATATAAATTCTTTAACTTTTTGCAAAGAAGAGGTTGCTGAAGTTAAATACGTTCCAATTGAAGAATTTTTAAATATGATAAAAATAAAAGATAAAACTTTGATTGAGCATGAAGAGGACTTTAGAGTCTTACTACAAAAATTTAATTACTTATGAAAGGTGTTGTATATGAGTAAGGTAGATATCGCAAAATCTATATTAAAGAAAGATTTATCAAAAATTAAATATAGTTATAAAATGCTGCAAACACCTCAAGAAACAATAGATAATAAAAAAGGGGAGTGTCTGGAACAGGCTGAGCTTACACGCTACTTATTGGCTCAAAATAACATAACATCTACAAGTTATTTTTTGGAAATGAATAGAGGAGGGACAACATCTGAGAGTTGGAAAAACTTTATTGGGCATGCGTTTGTTGTATTTGAGGATAATCAAAAACATTATTGGTTTGAAAGGCCATATTGTAGTGGAAAATATATAGGAGTTCATGAATATGATAATTTGAACGAGCTTTTGGTTGATGTTGTGAGCAAAACAAAAGATTCATTTGAAAATGATTATAAAATGCCGACAAATAATATTGTTATTCATAAATATGATGCACCTGAGTTTCCGATTGCGTATACGGATCATCTTTTTAATTGTTTGGCTGCAAAGGTGGTTTATCCTATTGAAAAAAAATAACTTGCAAAAGAAATGATGTTCTGATAGAAGGATTTTATAAAATAATTATATATTAACAATTAAAAATAATAATATGGAAAATTTTGAAAAAATCAAAAAATCCATTAGTGGATTTAATGCATCATTACTTATAATTAATAAGAAAGATGGTGTTTATGATGTTCCTTTCTTCTTGCATCAGGCAAAAGAAATTATGGGAGAGAAGTCTTATCAAACTTTGATAGACAATGGTATAATAATTGAAAATGGTTCAGAACCTGAACTGAGTTCAAATATTATGGAGTATAAGGGATATACTCTCCATTATCAAAAAATAGCAGAGGGAGAGTATAAAAGCTTGATCTTGTTATTGGATACACAAACCTTAGAAGGTCAAAGGATTGCCTATCATGAAATGGGTCACTTGTATCAATCAAAAAGCACTGGCTTGGCGTTGATAAATACGTTTTTTGACGACAATAAAAATTTCACGACGCATTTTTTGGAAGAGGCTCATGCAGAACTGTTTGCTGCAGCTTGCATTCTTAAGGATGCTAAAAATGAGGATGATTTTCAGTCTCGGAAAGAATTTTTGTATAAACAAGCAGTTGTTGATGAAGAGCTTGGCAAGAGAAGCAACGTGTTTACGTATCCTTCTCCTAAGTTTTATGCTCATCTAAGCTTGATTAAGAATTTTCTTTCTGAAGTTGAGATGTGTATTTCAAATAAAAGCTACTTGGCGATAGCTAAAGAGCTTGAGAGGCATGCAGTTCTATATAACCGAAAGTTTTTTATAGGAGCTGAAAATAGGTAGAAAAAAAAGACAAAGCTTGTTGCTATTTTGGCACGAGCTTTGTTTTTTTTGTATTTTATGTATTATATAAATTTTTGCTCTTGATTTGTGTGTGTTTATTGCTATATTATAATGGTTCAATATAAAAAAAGGAGAGGGATCTATGAAAAAAATATTATTAGCAATTTTTATGATTGTAAGCTGTGTTAGTGGTGCTTTGGCGCAAAATTGTTCAGATATGGAGATTGCTGGCAAAGTAACAAACGTTGATATGAAAAAGAATATGATAACCATTGAAACGCCTGAAAGCGTTGAGTATGTGTTTGCAGTTATTCCAATGACTGAATTTGAGTTTGAAGACAGAGTTTTTGATGCCGCAGAATTTGAAGATGTTGTTGTTGATAGCTGGATCAATGTTGACTATATTAATGGAAAACAGGTGCACACAGCAAAAGAAATTGCTATTTATGATAATGACTAAACCATTGGTTATATAAAAGCACCCATTTGGGTGCTTTTTTTTATTTTATGATTAGTTTGATTAAGTTATTTGCAATGCACAATCCAAACATTGCGGTTATGGTTGGAAGGCTGCCTAGTGAGTTTCTTTGTTTGCCTTCTTCTAAAAAGAGTGCGGTTTGTGGAAGCTCTACTTGTTGATCTGAATAAACACACATTACTTTTTTTATATCAACGCCTCTTGGTTTGAGCTTTTTTCTTAAAAATTTTGCTAATCCACAGTTTTTTGTGTTTGATAATTTGCCATATTTTATAAATGTTTCATCTGTTTTTAAGGCTGCTCCCATTGATGATATTGATGGAATGTTTTTTTGCTGCAGAGTTTGTATTACGGCTAGTTTTGCAGAGAGGCTGTCTATGGCATCTATTACGTAATCTGGTTTGTGTTGATCTAATATTGCCTCAATATTTTTATAGTCAACAAAGGTGTCAATTGTCTCAATAATGGCATTGGGGTTGATGTCATGAACTCTTTTTTTTGCAATATCTACTTTTTTTTTGCCAATTGTTTTGGATGTGGCAAGTATTTGTCTGTTGATGTTTGATTCTTCAAATATGTCAAAGTCAATTAAGACAAAATGACCAATGCCAAATCTTGCAAGTGCCTCTAATGAATAACCACCAACGGCGCCAACGCCAATTATCATCACTTTTGTATTGAGAATTTTGTTTATGTTTTCTTGGCCAAGAAGTGCTGTTGTTCTTAAGAGTCTTTGATTTGTCATTATGCTTGCCCTGCAGTTTGCATTTGATATGGATATAGGGCATCTTGAGCCTTCATTCCTTTGTTTAAGACAACATTAAAAACAGGATAAAGTCTTTCACACTCTTTTATTGCAATGTCAACTAATTGAGAGACTTTTTTTTCTAATGACATATCAAAATCTGATATTAATACAGAGTGTTTGAAAATTGGTGTTGAGTGCTCTGCCCAATATGAAAAATGCCCAACCCAAAGATCTGCGTTTACCATTGCAAGAAGCTCAAATATTTTGCTTTTGTCTTCTGCGTGGTTTTCAATCGGGAGCATGCAAGAAAGGTGCAAACAATTCATGTTTTCTTCCCATGCAAGGAAGATTAACATGTTGTTCCATTTGCCAGCAACTTCTAAGACAAGCTCGTTTGCTGAACGTCTTTGTGCATCTATAAATTTGTCTTGAAAAATATTTTCTATATAATCAAGCGGGCAATACTTGTATTCTAACGTTTGGGCCAGATTCATAACTCTCTCCTAGTTTTATTTATTTTAACTTTAAGTTATTTTTTGATATTAACAATGAGAGTTTGTAAGTTGTCCACTTTTTATGAAATTAACTGTTTTTTTACTAAAAAAAAGCGAGTCTTTTCAGTGCTGTGAGTCAAAACTTTTTTTGTTCTGGGGATAATATATTTTGCGTTAACTTTTGATTAAGTTGTTGCTTTTTTTATGGCTTTTTTGCCAAGCTTTGCATAGTCCAACAAGGGGATTTTTGCAGGGCAAATATATGAGCATGTTCCGCATTCTGTGCAACTTAATACATTGAGTTTTTTTAATTTTGATATATCATTTTGACGCAAAGTGCTAGAAAAATAAAATGGCTCAAGCCCCATGCAGCAAGCAGATGCGCATTTGCCACATCTAATGCAAGCTTCTTCTGGCTGCTTGTCTGTTAAGTTGTGTGACAACAGCAATACTGCAGAAGTTAATTTTGTAATTGGTGCATCTATATTGACAAGCGATTTGCCCATCATTGGGCCGCCAAAAACAACTTGACCAAGATTTTCATCAAGCCCTCCGCATTGATTGTATAAAAAAGATGCTGGCGTGCCAACTCTTGCCATAAAATTGCTTGGTTTTTTTGCCATGTCACCACTTATGGTAACAACTCTTTCATATAAAGGTTTGTTTTTTTGAACAGCTTGATAAATGGCATATACTGTTGCAACATTATGAACCAAGCATCCAACATCTGAGGGCAGGCCTCCTGTTGGGATTTGTTTTTTTGTGATTGCTTCTACAAGTTGTTTTTCTGCACCTTGTGGATATAGGGTTTTGCATACGACAACGTTAACGCCAACATATCTTTTGCAAATTCTTTTCATGATATCAATTACGGCTTTTTTGTTTTCATCAACAGCAATGATGGCTTTTTGAATGCCTAATAATTTGTTGATGATTTTTGCGCCGATAATAATTTCTTCTGCATATTCTAACATTAATCTGTCATCTGCTGTGATAAATGGCTCGCATTCTATGCCATTTAATATAAACGTATGTATTGATTTGCCTGATGGGATTGATGTTTTTACAGGGGTTGGAAAACCTGCGCCACCCATGCCGACGATGCCAGCTGCTCTGATTTTTTGTATGATTTCTTCATTGGTGGCGGTGATTTGTGGATTGATATCTTTTGAAGTGTCAATAGATGGCTCATGCTCGTCACCTTGAACTTTTATTGTAAACATTACCTCATGATAGCCGATGTCTGTTTTTGTTTCTTCTATTTTTTCTATAATGCCAGAAACTGAAGAATGCACATCTGATGATATAATGCCATCTGCATCTGCTAGTAGGGTGCCAACTTTTACAGCATCTCCTTTTGAGACCAAAATTTTTGCAGGGGCGCCAATGTGTTGTTTTAATGGTATATAAACATATTCTGGGAGGCCCGCTGGTGTGATTGGAGCATTTCTTGAGATTTTGTTTTTGGGCAAGCTTAAGCCACCAATTGAGAACGTTTTTTTATTTGTCATAATGAATTGCTCCTGTTGGGCATGTGTCTTGTAAGGCTTGGCCGTATTTTGCGGCGTCTATTGTTTCTGGAATGTATGAAAGATTTTTTTCTATTTTTATTCCATCACATATTTTGGTGCATTTCATGCAGCCGATGCAAGCAACTTGGCATGTTTTTTTTGCAATTGCTCCTTTTTGTTTGTTAGAGCATTTGACTATTACAGTTTGTTTTTGTTGATTAAGTGTTCTAATCTCAAATAATTGTCTTGGGCAGATGGCAACACACTTGCCGCAAGATGTGCACTTGTCTTTGTCGACATGAGGCAGGCCATATTGGTCATACTCAAGAGCGCCAAAAGGGCAGGCTTTTATGCAATCACCAAATTTGATGCAGCCATCTGGGCAACCTGATTGACCGACTGCAATGTCATTGACAAGCCTGCATATTTGTGTGCCTGTATAATTTATTTTGTTTGGTGCATTTTTGCAATTGCCGTTGCATTTTATAAATGCAGATGTTTTTTCTTTTTCTGGCACGCTGATGCCTAGAATTTTGCCAACATCTGCCATTGTCTGATTGCCACCGACTGGGCAGAATAGATCAGTTAAGTCTTTTGCTTTGATGCATTGTATTGCAAAATTTCTGCAGCCAGCAAAGCCGCATGCGCCACAATTGGCAGCGGGTAAGATGTTTTCAACCTCGTCAATTTTTGGGTCTTGATAAACGTAAAACTTTTTTGAAGCCCAAAATAATACTAATGAGCACACAAGAGCTATGCCGCCAATAATTGTGATGTTTTCAATTATCATTTATTTGCACCTTTGTTTTGTTTGCAATTTTTTCTTTGTTTAAGAGTAGCAAAAAATAATAAGGGGTCAATGATAATATGCTAAAAACTCCACAGCTTATTTCTGCAAATTGCAAATATCTTAAGCTATAAAATACAGACAGCAATATAAATAAAGGGAAAATGTATGCAAATAATAGTGCATAGAATGATGATGATGCGTTTATTTGCACATTGATTATGTCATTGACTTGGTATTGCTTTGGGTTTGTGGTGGTTATTTCTATTTCTTTTTTTGAGCAATCTTTAATAAAGCAATGAGTTGAAGATGGACACGTTTTGCACATTGTATCAGCCGTGATG
>CAYJOO010000023.1:6634-15244 GCA_964371845.1 uncultured Azospirillaceae bacterium
CTTTCATTTTAAGACCTTTTGCAATCCTTGATTGTTGGCAATTTGTATTGCAAGACCTGGTCTTGCGTTTAATTCTAATAACATGGGTCCTGTGTTGGCATCTAAGACTATGTCCGCACCAAGGTATCCGAGCCCTGTCATTTGATATGCTTTTTTTGCAATATCTAGATGTTCTTGCCACATTGGCACCTCTAAAGAAAGAAGATCAACACCAGTATCTGGATGCTTTTTAATTGGTTTGTTGTTCATAACTGCTGAGATTGTTTTGCCTGTTTTGATGTCAATGCCAACGCCAACCGCGCCTTGGTGAAGGTTGGCCCTGCCTTGAGAAGCTTGTGTTGCCAGCCTCATCATTGCCATAACAGGCTTGCCTTTGTGAACAATTACCCTAACGTCTGGTACACCCATATAACTAAAACCCTCAAATACTTTTGAGAAGCATACAAGCTCTTCAATTATGGCAACGTCATATTTGCCCCCAAGTGAGTATAATCCACTTAAGGTGTTTGATATGTGTTGACAGATATCATCAAAGCTTAAGACATTGTTTGAGGCTGTAACAAATTTGTTTGGCGTGTATTCTTTTATAACCAAAACTCCTTTGCCGCCGCTGCCTTGCGCAGGCTTGATAACAAAGGACTTATAATTGCTTAATTTTGATAAAAAGTTTTTTACTTGATGTTGGTATTCTATAAGGCCAATTAAGTTTGGAACGTTTACTTGGTATTGTAGTGCTAATGCTTTTGTTTTTACTTTGTCATCAACAAGGTTAAAAAGGCTTCTTTTATTGAGTTTTGCTATATAGTTATAGTTTCTGGCATTCATGCCTAAAATGCCTTTTTCTTTTAATTTTTTTGCAATATTAAAACCAAACATGTTATTCTACCAATGACTTAAATCTGAACAATTCTGTGAGGCGATAGCCTGTATAAGTGCCAAGCAACATTATAAGCGCTAATATTAAGATGTTGAGCTCATTAAAGGCAAACATAATGTGGCGAACCCCTGGGTTGGCTATTATAAAGTATATGATTATTGCAACAATAATGCTATAAAAGATTTCTGACAATGCGTTTTTTGCTCCGTCTTCTTCCCATGTTATTGAGGCTCTTTCAATTATCCATGCCATAATTATGATAGGAAAAAACACCGAGCTTTGGACGATTTTGTAATCAAAATTATATCCAATAATTGCAAAAAGTTGCATTATCAAAATTACAAATACAACAACAGCTGAAATCCTTGGAACCAATAGCAAGTTGAACTTTGAGAGCAAAGCTCTTAACAGCAAACCAACAGCAATCATTGCAGCAAACATGATAATGCCAGCCATAAAGCCTGTTTTAACTAATGATAATGATATTAACATTGGGGTAAAGGTGCCCATTGTTTGAATGCCGATAACATTTCTCATAATAACAACAATTAATATCGCAAGCGGAAAAATAGATAACCATTTTAAGGTGCTTTGTATTGATATTGGAAGATTGTATAATGAATAGTCAAAAAATTGTTTTGCATTTATAAGAGAGGCTCTTTTTTCTGCCAACATAAATGTTGAGCCAACAGATTTTAAGACAGAAAATTTGATGCTTGAGTTGTGACCACCAGCAATATCTAATAAAGAGTTCTCACCCCTTTGAAGTAAAACAAAGTTTTTTGGAATGCCCATTTTTGCAGTATGAATGTTATATGTTCTCCAGCTGCCATTTATATATGCTTCTAACATATAATCAGGGGTAAGGCTTGCTTTGTCTTCTTCTAATTTTATGCCTCTGGCCAATCTTGCTGGTATTTTTTGTAAATTAAGCAAAGTTATAAGAGTTTGAACTGTGTTTTCATCTGTTTTTTGTGGTGGCATAAATGTTAAGACAGTGCCGTCAATTGGTTGCTTGTTGATTAAGTTTATTAATTGTTGAGCCTGATCACCTTCTTCTTTGAGCGATAGGCTAATAATTTTTTTTGCCATTGCCAATGTGTTTTGCTCTAATGCAGGAATTGAAGGGGATTGAGGAGGAGCTTGCCATACTTTGCCTTTTTGTGATTTGTTATCAAACAAAAGTGCTTTATAATATATGTTTTGAAGCTCTGTTTGAGGCTTTGATCTTAATACTAGTTTGCCATCTTTTTGTGTGCTTGAATAACCTTTGGCGTTGATATCTTCTTCTAATATCTTATAGTCTTGTCCTGCTTTTGGTACGGTCAAGCTGATTGTTATGTTTTCATCTGCAATTGGTTCAAAAGAGATTTGGGCCTCAATTGTCCAAAGATCTTCTTGTGTGGCAGGGTTGATTGAAAAGCCCCAGTATGATGTTTTATAAAAAATTGCGAATCCAGAAAATAATATAGAGAAAAGTAAAAAGATTAATAAATATTTTCTGCTCATTTTTGGTGGTCCTTAATAAGATGTGTGTGTCGTTGATACGTCTACAATATAATTGCCTTGTAAAATGTTTCTGCCAATTAATCCTTGGAACTCAAAGGCGGTTCTGTTGTTTAATGAAAATTCTTTTTTATAACTGTTGCCCATAAACTTGACATCTAAGATGACAACTATTCTTTTTTCATCTTTGCCAGTTCTTGTGATGGTTGTTCTTCTTGAGATTTCTTTTTCAAACCTGAAGCTTTCATTGCTTTTTTTGTTTTTTATATAAAACGAAACAAATGGCTTGCCGTCTCTTTCAAAAGTTTTGATGTTATATGCATCAATTGAAGATGTTTGGGCGCCTGTGTCTATTCTTGATTCAAAAGGTGATTTTATTGGCAATATATAAAGTGGCTCAACTGCGCCAACTACTGTAAGGTTGGTAAGTGTTTGATTTATTTCCACAACAGGAATCTCCTTGTTTGATTGGCAAGCAAATAAAAATAAGGTTAAGGCTATATATATTTTTTTCATGAAAAAAAGCATATATCTTGTTATTATAAAAGTAAAGTTTTTTATTGTTTTTTTCTAAAAAATAATTTATAATTTTATTATGAGTATGAAAATAGATAATAAAAATACAAAAACCTTTAATAAGGTGAAGACAAAATGGCATGCTGTGTCCACAATGCACGGACAGCAGGCTGATTTTGATGCAATATTTCAAGCAAAAGAAGAAGCCTTAAGGCAACCGATAGAAACCATTATTGAAAAAACAACCAAAAATGAGATTCAAGAGAATCAAGACAAAGAAGAAAATAATTTTGATAATCAAGATTTATCAAATCAAGATTTTTCTAATCAGGACTTGAGTGGCGCTTCTTTTAAGAATGCAAATTTAACTGGGGTGGATTTTACAAATGCAAACCTAAATGGTGCAGATTTTAGTGGTGCAAAACTTGACGGCGTTACCCTAAAAGATGCAGACATAGAAAATGCTATAATGCTTGGCATTTCAATAGATGATCTAGGTCTTGAAGAGCTGCAAGCTCTTATTGAATATTTGGCAAAGTATTATCCGCATAAATTAAACCTATCTCTTCTTAACTTGGCATTGCTTGACCTTAAGAGAATTGATTTATCAAAACTAAATTTAAGGGGAATTGACTTTACTGGTTGTGATATGACAGGTGTGAATATTTTGGACTTGGACTTGAGCAGTTGTATTATATCTCCAGAGCAAATAAGACAGGCTTTGGGCAGGCTACCAACAAATGTTGAGATGGCACAAATGTTTACGCCACGAAGAGCAAAATCAAAGGGGCCTTCAGAGCTTTCAAAAATTGTTGAGGGTTTGCTTAGGGGTGATGGTAGAGATTGGGGCACTTGGGATGCAACAAGAGATAGTGGTGTTGCTGTAGAAAAACTTATGAAATTTGGCAAGAAAGTATATAAAACACTATCTGGAAAACCAAGCCCAGATATGGATAGCCTACAACATGGAATTCAAAAAAATATTGAAAGCCGTGAGAAAGAAAGAAATGAAGATAAAAAGAAAGCAATAGAAGAAAAAAAACGCGAAATATTAGAAAAAATGCAAGCAAATGAGCAAGCTAATGAAAAAGATAAACAAAACTTTGAAGCCGAAAAAGAAGTTGTGCGTGAAAAAATAGTTACAAAAGAAATCAATCCGCAAGTCTTTGAAATCACTAGAGGTAGAGAGCGTGGATAACTTGTTTTCAACAACAATTAAAAAACCATTGGCAGACAGGCTGCGTCCACAAGATTTGGCGGATGTTGTTGGGCAAAATCATATTGTTTCTGATAATGCACCAATTGGGCGAATGGTTAAAAACAAAAAAATATCTTCTTTTATTTTGTGGGGGCCTGCTGGCTGTGGCAAAACCACAATAGCAAGGCTTGTTGCAAAAAAAACAAATCTTTATTTTGAGCAAATTTCTGCAGTGTTTTCTGGTGTGTCAGATCTTAAAAAAGTTTTTTCTTATGCTCAAGAAAGAAGAATGTCACAAGGTGTTGGAACATTGTTGTTTGTTGATGAAATTCACCGATTTAATAAATCGCAGCAAGATGGCTTTTTACCATATGTAGAAGATGGTACAATTATTTTGGTTGGCGCAACTACTGAAAATCCGTCTTTTGAGTTAAATTCTGCGTTGCTTTCTAGGGCGCAAGTGTTTGTCTTAAACAGATTAAGCGAAGATGATTTTGAAGCTTTGTTGCAAAGAGCCGAAAAAGAAGAAGCAAAACCGCTTCCATTGAGCGCAGAAGCAAGAGAATTATTAAAATCTGTTTGTGATGGAGATGGAAGATATATCTTAAACTTGGCAGAGTTTATTTATAATACAGCACTTGATGGTGAGGTTTTTGATAAAGATGAGTTGATTGCCTTAATTTCTAGCAGGGCACCTGTTTATGACAAGGGGAGAGATGGGCATTACAACCTAATATCTGCCGTGCACAAATCTTTGCGTGGCTCAGATGTTGATGCTGCGATGTATTGGGCATCTAGAATGCTTGTTGCAGGTGAAGACCCCAGATATTTGTTAAGGCGGCTAGTTAGGTTTTCAATTGAGGATGTCTCTTTGGCAGACCCCAATGCTGTTGTGCAAGCTGTTGCTTGTGAGCAAGTTTATGAAAGGCTTGGTTCTCCAGAAGGTGATTTGGCAATAATGCAACTAGTTTGTTATTTGGCAACTGCGCCAAAGTCTGCAAGTGTTTATAAAGGTTTTTATGTTGCAAAAGATTTGGCAAGGCAAACAGGATCTGTTATGCCGCCCAAGCATATTCTTAACGCACCAACAAAATTAATGAAAGAGATGGGCTATAATGAAGGATATATATATGACCCAGATACAAAAGACGGCTTTTCAGGTCAAAACTACTTTCCAGACGGAATGAAAAGAGTAAAAATTTATCATCCCGTAGAAAGAGGCTTTGAGCGAGAGATTAAGAAGAGGATAGAGTTCTTCGACCAAAAGCGCCATCTAAAGGGCACCTAATACAAAATTATTAGAAATAATAAATAAAATAATTTTGAACTATAATATTAAACCGTATATAAAACTTTAAGGAGATATAAATATGAATACAGATAACAAAGCTATAAAAGAAAACCTTAAAGAGTATTATAATAGAGATGCAGAACTCAGAAATTCTAGGCCTAAAGCAGACTGGAAAACTAATTTTAGGGCAAACTTTTATGATCTTGTTGTAAAAAACAACAAAAAAACTTTACTTGAGCTGGGGGCAGGTGTGGGCCATGATAGTCAATATTTTATGGAAAAAGGTTTAAGCGTTGTTGCTGTGGATATATCAGAAAATATGGTTAATAAATGTAAAGAGAAAGGCTTAGAGGCATATGTGCTTGATTTTTATAATTTGTCGTCTTTGAATAAAAAATTTGACTGTATTTATGCAATGAACTCAATTTTGCACACGCCCAAAAATGACCTGCCTTTGGTTTTGAAAGAGATAGGTAATGTATTAAATTCAAATGGACTTTTTTATCTTGGTTTATATGGTGGGGAAGATAACGAGCACGAATTTATTAGAGAAGAAGTTTCAAAAGCTCCACGTTTTTTTGCGACACATTCAACATCATATTTAAGAGAAATATTAAATGACTATTTTGATATAATTAGTTTTGAGGCTATAGATGTGCAAAAAGAAGGAAACTTGCATAAGTTTTTTTATTCTGTAACTTTATCTAAAAAAGGATAAGAGCAATTTTTATTTGTTTGATTACGGGAAATAATAAAAGAAAGAGCATTAGACCACAAATCTAATGCTCTTTTTTCATAGAATCTTTTTTATAAAATAAGTAAAGTCACTATGAATAATATAATTCCAATGCCTATTAAGGTCAAGAGGTATGGAATTATGGTTTTAGCTAAATTATACAAACATTGTGTCTAATAATTCTTTGGCATATGCTCTTAAGTCTGGGCTGTTCATTAGTTTTAATTTGAGGTCTGCTTTTGCAAGGTCATCGTTTGTGCCACAGTCCATACGCATTGTATCACACAACACGCCTGTTAACTTCATGCCTCTGTCACAAGCCAAGCCCATTGCATCTGCAAGGTTAATCTCTCCGTTGGTGCCTTTTTGAACCTCTGGTAATACATCTAATATTTGATTTGGTAGAATATATGGTCCCATTGATGCATAATTTGATGGAACATCTTCTAATTTTGGTTTTTCTATTTTGCCAGTGGCGTGTACTATTCTGCCGTCTCTAACTGCACCTTTTAATACGCCATAACGTATAACGTCTTCTTTTGGAAATTCCATAATATTTTCTACCATGCCGCCGTATTCGTTATAAACTTTTAAGAGTTGAGATAATACGCCGTCTCCTTTTAAGTTTACATAAACATCATCTGGCCACATAACAACAAAGTCACGATCACCAATGATATCTTTTGCCATTAATACAGCGTGCCCGTTTCCTCTTGGCTCTGATTGCTCTGCAAAAGAGAACTTCATACCTTCAGGTATTATGTCTTGCACTATTTGTAATAGGTCTAACTTGTTTTTTTCTTTTAAGTGGTTTTCTAACCATTCATTTTTTGAAAAATGGTTTTGAAACAAATACTGGCAAGATTGATCTGAATATATAAAAACAATTTCTTTTATGCCGATTTCTTTACACGCATCTACAGCATATTGGATGATTGGTTTTGAGTTTAGGGTTAAAAAACCTTTGTGCAATGTTTTTGTTGCGGGTAAGTTTCTGGTTGAAAGTCCTGCCACTGGCAACACGCAGACTTCTGGTTTTTTTGTCATTGTTATCTCCTTTTATTCTTGAATTATTACAATACCATCTGTTATTTGTGGTTTGATTTTTATAGTCTTCTTGTTGTTGTTTGAAAAATCTAAAACTTTTAAGTCTTCTTTTTCTATTTGCTTAATTTCTTCTATGTTTTTTTTAATTAGCATTGTGCCTTTGTCTTCAACTGATATTGAACCAGTGTTTTCTTTTATTTTTTCTTCAACTAGTTTTTTTGCTTGCTCTGCTTTGTATTTTGCTTCTTCTGTATTGATTATAAGCGCACTTTCTTTGGCAAAAGCTTTAATTGAGTTGTCTAAATCTTGCAAAGTTACTTCAATAAATTTTTTGTTTTTTGTAATTGTGTTTGCGGCATCTTGCTTTATTGCAAAGTTGCTTGTTGTGTTTGATTTGTTGTATTGCTCTTCTGCTTTTATAAATGCATCATTTATTTGGCTTGAATATGATGCTATGCTTTGCAAGTTGCTTTTGATAATTGGGTTGGTGCTTATGTTGTATTCTGAGCCAATTGAATTAAGCTTTGATTTTGTTGTGGCATAGTTTGATGCGTTTTCTCGGCTGATTGATTTTGAGCTGTTATACATATTTGTAATTGTATTAAATCCATCATTTATTTGGCTGCTTAAGTCTTTGTTATATACAAGTTCTAAATCTTTTTTGATTTGAGATGCTTTGTTTTTGATTTCATCATTCTTTTTATCTAAGGAGTTGATAATATCATTTGAATATTCAACAGAAGATTTGTATAATGCTGTTTTGTTAATCTCAATTAATAGCTGGCTTGTTTGTGCAATTAAGTCAGCGTATTCTTGTTGAATGTCTTTATTGGTAGTTGTTTTTTGCTTTGGTGTGATATTATCATTTATGAGTGACTGAAGCTCAGCATCAATTGATTGAGCAGTTAGTTGAACAGCATTCATATTTGCTTGCAAATCTTTTATTCTGTTTTCTTCTTTTATTCTTTTTTTTGTTTCAATCTCTTTTTGTTTGTCATTAAGTGCTTGAGTGATTTGTTCTGCAATGATAACAAGTTTGGGATTGCTTATGCTTGGCGATAGTATAAACGAATATGATGGGATGTCTTTGTTATCTATAAATGAGATGTCAAAAATAGTTTTCATTGTCCAGTCTTTTAGTGAACCAGATGTTGATATTGACACTTGTTGATTGGGGATTGATATTTGCTTTTTTAGGCTAAAGTTGCCATCTTTGATGTTTATGGGTATTGAGATATTGTGCAAATCTAAGACGCCTGATTGAAGGTAGTTTGTCATTGTAGATATTATATTTTCAGATGAGTTTCTTTGGTATATGTCGTTTTGAAGACCCAATAGATCTAATCCTTTTATTTTTGCAGCATTAAAATCTATTGCGCCTTTAATGTTTAATCCGTCAAATGCTGCAGCAAGAGAGTTTGCAGAAGTGTTAAATGTTA
>CAYJOO010000023.1:15254-15531 GCA_964371845.1 uncultured Azospirillaceae bacterium
ATCCATATGTTGTGCCGTTGTTAAAATATGGGCTAAGTGTTTGATTAAATAAACTTATATCTCCGCTTATTTGTGGAGTGTTGTTTGTTGATATGGTTGTATTTGCTTTGATTGATCCGCCATTTGTTTTTGCCTCTAAATTGCTAATTTTTATGGCATCTTCTTTTATTTCAAGGTCAAGTTTGGCATTGTGCAAAGTAGTGTTATTAATAACCAACTCATTGATTGTTAAATCAGTGTTTAAGTCAAAAGTTTTATAAAAACTATAGTCTATTTT
>CAYJOO010000024.1:0-9363 GCA_964371845.1 uncultured Azospirillaceae bacterium
ATTTTTAATTTCGTCGCCAATAATTCCAAATGGTCTTATTAGCATAATTCTTACAGGTATTTTCATAGTTCCTCCACAAAACTAACGCCGGCTGTGTTCTTAAGTTCTGAAATTGCCGCTCCACTAATTTCAAACCCATCTTTTAATTGTATTCTCAAATCAAAATCTTTATTTTCAGCCTTTATATAGATTTTGTTTTGAGTTCTTCTGTTCTTAAGCGATATTTCCTTAATTTTTTTAATCGCCTCAATATTAGAAACCCCAATAATCAAAGAGTTTGCGTTTTCAGATATTGCCATATCTAATGTTTTAATATTATCAAACAAAATTCTTGGGCTTGCGTTTTCATCTGCTTTTTCAACGCTGACTTGTGCAAATAGTGGCATTCCTGAGTTTATTGCACTTTCACATTTTTCTAATGTTGAGCCAAATATAATACCTTCAAAAGAAGACGTTTCATCAGATAAAGACAAAAAGCCATACTGATTGCCTTTTTGAGATGTTCTTCTTTGCAAACTATTAAGGCACCCAGCCAAATTTGTTTTTATCTTATCACCTGCTTTTATTGTTTTTACAATATCTTCAAACTTTTTGACCCCGAGTTTTTCCATTGGCTTTTTATAATTATCCAAAGGATGGGCAGACAAATAAAAGCCAACAGCTTCACTCTCTAGCTTTAGTTTTTCTAGGTTTGCAAAATCAGGCTTATCAGCAAGTTTGACTTCTTTTGTTGACAAATCATCACCAAACATAGACATTTGTGAAGAGTTTTTTTCTGCCGTCACCAAAGATATGTTTTGAATAATAATATCAAGGTTGGCAAATAACTTGCCTCTTGAGGCTTCAATGCAGTCAAATGCTCCTGCTTTAATAAAGTTTTCTATAAGTTTTCTATTTATTGCTTTGTAATCTGAGCGGTTTATAAAGTCAGAGATAGATTTATAATCTCCATTTTCTCTTCGTTCATTTTCAATTGAGCTTGCTCCACCATCGCCAGCACCTTTTATTGCGCTGAGCGCATATGCAATTTTGCCATCAACAATTGAAAAATCAGATGACGAAACATTAATGTTAGGGGGCATAACCTCAATACCCATCTTAACACATTCATCCTTAAAGAATGCCAACTTATCTGTATTGCCTTTATCAAGATCCATCGTGGCACACATAAACTCAACAGGAAAATGCGCCTTAAGATAAGCAGTTTGATAAGATATTAAGGAATACGCGGCCGCATGAGATTTATTAAAACCATAAGAGGCAAATTTTGCCATCTGATCAAATATATCAGATGCAGTTTGCTCTTCAATTCCGCCTTTTACAGCACCTTCTAAAAAGCTAATCCTATGCTTTGCCATTTTTTCTGCAATTTTTTTGCCCATTGCTTTTCTTAAGTCATCCGCATACCCAAGTGTGTATCCTGCAAGCTCTTGTGCAATCTTCATCACTTGCTCTTGATATATCATGATACCATATGTATCTTTTAAGATTGGCTCAAGTTTTGGATGAAGATATTCAACCTCTTCCTCACCGTGTTTTCGTCTGATATAGCTTGGGATATTATCCATTGGGCCAGGGCGATATAAAGACACAATCGCAATAAGGTCATCAAATCTATCTGGTTTGATTTGTTGATGCACATCTTTCATTCCCGCTGATTCAAACTGAAACACACCAGCGGTATCACCGCGCCCTAATAGCTCATAAACAAGTTTATCATCAAGAGGTAGTGTCTCAAGATCAATCTCAATACCATGATTTTTTTTAACCAGATCTACAGCTCTTTTAATTACTGTAAGTGTTTTTAATCCCAAAAAGTCAAATTTTATCAGCCCAGTTTCTTCAATATACTTCATATCATATTGGGTTACGGGCATTTCTGCTTTTGGGTCTTTATATAAAGGAACAAGTTCTTCGAGGTTTCTGTCACCAATCACAATCCCAGCAGCATGCACACCTGAGTGTCTGTATAAGCCTTCTAACTTAATGGCAATTTCAAAAAGCTTGTTTATTTGTGGATCCGTTGTTCTCATCTCTTCAAGCTCATGAACTTGATCAAGCGATTCTTGTAGTGTTGGATTTTTTCCCTGAACCCCAGGAGGCATCATTTTATTAATTTTATCTCCCAAAGGATAAGGCATATTCAAAACTCTGACAACATCTTTGATAACAGCTTTTGATTGTAGTTTTCCATATGTTATAATTTGTGCAACTTTATCAAAACCATATTTGTTTTGAACATAGCTAATTGTTTCTCCACGTCTATCTTGGCAAAAGTCCACGTCAAAGTCGGGCATTGATACACGTTCTGGGTTCAAAAAACGCTCAAAAAGCAATCCCCACCTAATTGGGTCCAAGTCTGTAATTTTAAGTGACCACGCCACAATAGACCCAGCACCAGAACCACGCCCAGGTCCAACAGGTATGTCATTTAACTTTGACCATCCAATAAAGTCTGCCACAATTAAGAAATATCCTGCAAATCCCATATTATTAATAACATCAATTTCATACTCCAATCGCTTTAAGTATTCATCTTTGATCTCATTATAATTGGGATAATCTTTAATTCTTTCTTCAAGGCCTTCTTTTGACTTTATCAAAATATATTCTGCCTCACTTATTCCATTGCAGTCAAACGGGGGCAACAAAGGAGGGACAAACTCAGAATAAAAAGAACATTTTTTTGCAATAAGCACTGTGTTATTTAAAGCTTCAGGTATATCCTTAAATATCTCAATCATTTCTTCTTCAGTTTTAAGGTATGACTCTTGTGAATATTTTTTTCTGTTATCGTTTAAGACATATTCACCAGCCGCAATACAAACCAAGGCATCATGAGCTTCATGCATTGATTTATCAAAAAAATAAGCAGGATTTGTTGCCACCAATCCAACTCCATATTTATATGCAAGCTCAATGGTCTTTGCCTCAGTCTTTGCTTCTTCTTGTGTTCCAAGCCTAGATATTTCAAGAAAAAAATCATCTTTGTATATATCTTTGAGTTTTACAATGTTTTTTTCAGCTTCTTCAATTCTATTATCAAGTAGCATTCTGCCAACAACGCCGTCAACACCACCACTCAAGCAAACAACATCTTGGCAAAATTTTGCCAAATCTTCAAAAAGGATTTCTGCCTCATTTTTTAAGTAAAAAGCCTTCATCACATTCATCAAATTTTTATAACCCAACTCAGATTTTGCAAGCAAAATTATTTTATGCGGGTCAAATCGATGAATTCCTTTTGTTTTTAATTCATCATCATTGTCATTATTATGCAAGTTTAGTGTAACACCAATAATTGGCTTGATGCCAGCGCCTGATGCCTCGCTAGAAAAAGCTTTGATACCAAACATATTGTTGGTATCAGTTACTGCAATTGCTTTTGTATTAGATGCCTTAAGCTTTGCTACAAGCTTTTTAATAGGCATAGCTCCCTGGGCTAGGGAGTATGCACTATGAGCTCTTAAATGTACAAATTTTGGCTCGTTCATTAATATTTTGGCCCTGTCTCAACCTCAATGCCAAGATTGTCTGTTTCAACATAATTGTCCAAACATCCAGCTCCCACACAACGCTTCAAGACTTCAACCCTTCTGCCTTTTGTCAGACCGCCAACATCCATTGATGGCACATAAACATTTTTAACATAAATATAAAATGTTACATATCCAACGCTTCCTTTGCCATCTGCAATATAGATTTTGATTGGATAATTGCCAGATTCATTTGGAGCCGCAATACCTGATAATGTATATGTTTTTTCATCCCAATGCAACCAACTTGGCAATGGTCTGTCATTTCTTAAGCCTGCTTTTGTAATGATATTATCACCACTTAATCCCATTTTTGCAAAAATCTCTTGTGGTATAATCACCTTGATAGGATCACCTGATTGCAAGTGCAAATCTGGCAACAACTCTTCTGAGCTCAAATCAACAGGAGGGCGCTTAACAGGAACATCCATCAAATAAGGACGATTATCAGGCAAAAACTCACCTTTGCGCCATTTTTCAAACTCAGTTCTCAAATAAACTGCAATTTTAGAGATTTGTTCATTTAACATATAGTTAGGAATTGCATCCAAACCCAATGTCACATACAGATTTCCAAGTGCATCTTGCAATTCAACATATGCTTGCATTGCTTTTACTTCATCTTCAATAGCAACACTTGCCTCAAGAGCAGATTTTGCAGCTTCAACACCGTCTGTTATTGTAACATCTTCAGCAATATCTTCTGATGTAAAAGCAATTTCTTGTGCAATTTGATAATCTTCTAATGCGCTTATATATCTTGCCCAAGCAACATACACTTGGTTTAATACAATGTTTGAAAGTCTTTGTCTGCGCAATGTTTCAAGGTGTTCTTCAGAAGGCATTCTCACATCTTCAAAAACTTCCATACTAACTTCTCTTGCTTTTTTTGACCACATACGATTGTAGTATTGAGGGTCTTTTAAGTAGCTTGATTTATTAAGGTTTTGTTCTTGTTTTACATAAACTTTGATGTCTTCAACATTTGTAATAAAGTCACGCAATCTAAGCTCTGGTCTGTTTGTTAATGCAACCCACTCAAGTTGAGCAAGCTGATTTTTTATGATAGGCAAATCAAAATTGCCATATTCTTTGCCCACCAATTTATATTCTGTATTAGGGTGAAAACCAATCAAAGACGCAAGCTTAATCTCAGCTGTTTCAAAATCACGCTTCAAGATAGAAAGCTCTTTTATTGCATTCATATATTTTCTTTTTAATTGCAGGTCTTCTTGTGGCAGAGTTGCCCCTGTTTTATAAAGCTCATTTGCTTTAATATTAAGCTCATCAACCTCAAGGGTCAAAAACTCAATCATTTCATCAACAGTTGGCAATAGTTTTTGCGCCGTCAAAGTTTTCCAATATAAAGATCTGGTTTCTTGCAAAAGGTTATGAATAACTTTTCTGCCTTCTTCTGTTGCCACTTTTGACTTAAACGCTTTATCTTTTGATTGAAAATAAACAGAAGACACATCAAGCATATTCCATGCAACTTTCAAATCTGAGTTAACATCTTTATAATCATTAACATTAATATAGCCAACTTGAGCAACAATTTCTGGCAATTTGTTTTGAGGATTTTGGCCAATTTCAATAATTGCTTGCTGATAATCAGATAAACGCTTTGAGTAATTGTATTTTAATGCCAATGACATTGCCATATACATATCTATTGGCTTTGTAACTTTTCTTGGAGTTGCCACAAACATATTTTGCAAGTCAACATCCGCCCTTACAGCTCTGTCCCAATCAGAATAGAATGCAGGAGGCGTTGCCTCATAAACAGATTGCTCTGTAATGCTTACATTGTTTTGAGATGTCGGTTGACACGCAAACAAAAGTGGAATTGCCATAAAAGCCCATAATTTTCTCATTATCAAGTCCTCATATAAAGATATCTTTTTTTATAAGATATATTGAAAATATTGAACTTACAAGCAAAAATTATAAGAATTGCACAGGCCCAATTATTCAACAGTAACTGATTTTGCCAAGTTTCTTGGTTGGTCAACATCTCTGCACAAAAAATCAGCAATATAGTATGCAACAAGCTGCAAAGAAACATTTGCCAAAACCGGAAATATTTTTTCATGAATATAAGGTACTTCAAGCACATAGTCAAAAAGATCTGCATCATAGCACATATTATCAGATATAACGCCAACAATCATAGCTCCTCTTGCTTTTGCCTCCTGAATATTAGATACAACTTTTCCAAATGTAACATCTGGCCCCAATATGGCAATAACAGGCATATTCTCATCAAGAAGGGCTATTGGGCCATGTTTTAATTCTCCAGCCTGATATGCATTTGCATTAATATAGCTAATCTCTTTTA
The DNA here is from genome assembly GCA_964371845.1 of uncultured Azospirillaceae bacterium. Taxonomy (GTDB): domain Bacteria; phylum Pseudomonadota; class Alphaproteobacteria; order RF32; family CAG-239; genus JAWXUC01. The sequence goes on from CAYJOO010000024.1 coordinate 5,875, forward strand.
GTTTAAGGGCCCCTTCATAGGCTGTTGCCACATTCATGTTTCTTGCAATATACATACATGCTTTATAGTCTTTTATTATATTTGCCACATCTTTAATTTTGTTGCTATTTGCAAAAATTTGTTCCATTTTTGCAGGCACAGAAAATGCTTGATGCTTAATTTCATTAATTTCATCTGCGCTCAAAAATTTTCTTTCTTCTGCCAAATAAAGCCCCAAACAAAACAAAGAAAACAATTGTGCACTATATGATTTTGTTGCAGCAACAGATACTTCAACGCCAGCATTAATGGGCATAACCCCATTTGCATATCTTACAATATTTGAGTTAAGCCTATTAGTTAAAATCAAGATTTTTGCATTTTTTTCTTTGCCAATTTTAATTGCACTAATTGTATCAGCAGTCTCTCCAGATTGAGAAATTCCAATCATTAAAGTTTTGTCATTGATGATATTGTGTTTATAGATATATTCGCTGGCACTTTCAACATTAACTGGCACATTAAGCCATTCTTCCCAAAGAGACTTTGTATACATTGCCGCATGCAAAGAAGTGCCACAAGCAACTATTGTAATATTATCAAGCTCTCTAAAATCAATATTTAAATCAGGAATATAAACAGGGGTTGTTGCATCTTTTATATATTCTGCAAGTTGCTGTCTGATTATTGCTGGTTGCTCATAAATTTCTTTTAACATAAAGTGCTTGTGCCCACATTTTGATATGTCATCTTCAGAAAAATTAATTTTTTCAATATTTTTGTTACACACATCACCATCTTTGTTTGTAACAACAACACTATTTTTACAAACAACACATACTTCACCATCATCAAGATTGATGTATTTGTCAACCTTGCCAATTAAAGCGGTGATATCACTTGCAATAAAGTTTTCTTGGCTGCCAAGCCCAATGATTAATGGAGCGTTTTTTCTGGTTGCAATTATTTGGTCTTGATAATCATTATGAATAATACAAAAAGCAAAAGTTCCTTTTATTTGATTGATGGCATTAAACACCGCTTTTTTTATATCATTAGTTTTTTTATACTCAAAATCAATGAGATGAACTGCGGTTTCTGTATCAGTTTGAGAGGCAAAGATATAGCCATTTTTTATCAACATATCCTTAAGCTCTTTATAGTTTTCAATTATTCCGTTATGAACCAAAGCAATTTTCTCATCATTTGAAAAATGAGGATGTGCATTTTCAAGACTTGGCACTCCATGTGTTGCCCACCTAATATGGCCGATTCCAAGGTGAGGGGTCTTATCATTCAGGCTTTGAGATAACTCCATAAGATTGCCCAGTTTGCCCTGTGCTTTTAGGCTAAGAATTTTTGAATTATCATTTATTGCAATTCCGGCACTATCATATCCTCTATATTCCAAATTTTTAAGCCCGCTTAAAAGGTTGTCAACAACAGCATTATTGCCAATATAGCCAATTAATCCACACATATTAGTTCTCCTTAAAATATTTAATTTTTTTTAATGTTTTCAAAATATTGTCTTTGTTGCGTTTTTTTACAGGTTTTATTGGATTACCTGCATATACTGTCCATGGTTCAAAATTATATTTTGATGGCACAAAACTGAGTGCTCCAATTACCACACCCTCAGGGATATTATTATTTGGCATAATAACAGAGTTTGTTCCAACCCCAGTAAACTTGCCAAGCTTAACACTTCCCTCAAGCTCTTTAACCTCTGGAATAGAGTGGGTCACAAGCTCATTAACATAAACATTTGAAGATAGCCAAACCTTAACCCCAGCAGCCAATGATGAACAATCCCCAATTTCAAAAGTGTGCTTGTCAAAGCCGCCAGATATATAGGTGCCAGTTGCTATTTCAACATCATTGCCAATCTTGCACGCGCAAGAAATTCTGCAAAAATCAGAGATTCTAACATTATCTCCAATTTGCATTTTACTTGGTTTTTTTATAATTGTGTACTCACCCAATATAAAGTTCTTACCATATTTCATTATAATCCTCCTGTGTTAATATCAGTATTAATGATAAAAAGCTTTTAGCCAATTAACAATAAGTTGCATATTGTTACAACTTCAAACAACACCCCTTAAGTTGTTGATAAAAAAAATTATTCAATATAAAAAATCTCTTGTTGTAATTTATTTTTTATTGTATATTGTATGAAAAAAATTAATAAAACGATTCACATTTAATAATAAGGACTAATATACATGAAAACAGTTACAAGAGCAGATGTTGCAGATACAATATATAGAGAAGTTGGTTTATCAAGAAAAGATTCAGAAGAAATCTTAGACACTGTTGTGGATTCAATTATCGGCGCAATGAAAGAAGGCAATGACGTTAAGTTGTCATCTTTTGGAACATTTTCATTAAGAAGCAAAAAAGAGCGCATCGGCAGAAACCCAAAGACAAAAGAAGAGGCAGTTATTTCTTCTCGTCGAGTGGTAACATTCAAGCCATCAAACACAATGAAAGCAATTATAAATAAGAAATAAAAATGGTCATAAATAAATCAAAATCAGCATTCAGAACCATCAGAGAACTAGCTCATGAAGTTGGAGTGGCAACCCACGTCTTAAGATTTTGGGAGACCAAGTTTCCTCAAATTCAACCCATGAAAAGAACTGGAGGTCGTAGATTCTATCGTCCAGATGATGCTGAACTAGTCAGATTGATACAAGATTTATTGCACAACAAAAGAATGACAATTGAAGGCGTGCAAAAATTATTTGGCAAAAGAACTGTCAAATCAATTCTTGGTGAAGAAATTCAAAAAGACTTTTTTGCCTTGCCAGAAGACAGCTCACTTGAGGCTCAAGAAAATGAGTGCAAATATAAGGCAGTGCTGCTCTCAATCTTAAATGATTTAGAAGAAATAAAAAAAGCGTTATAAACGCTTTTTTTTTGCATATGATATTGACAACTGCGCTGTGTAACTATAATAATGTATTTGTTAAACATTATTAATAAATAAATAAATCAATACCCTATGACAAGACTAAACGCAATTGTCACAGGTCTAGAAGCAGGAAAAGACTTCTTGGACCTAGTCTGCAAAGAAACACCCATTATAGAAGAGTGGGAGGTTTTAATTAGCAGATATAAAATAAAAGATTTTATCATAAATGATAAAATCAAAACACTATTAACAGGCTACCCAAAGCTAGACGAAGAATTGCTTGCGCTCATTTTCAAGCATACAAAGTCTTCAAGATGGATAGCGGATGCTCTCGCTGAGGCAAAAAACTTTGACTCGCTCATTTTATCAGATGTATGCGATCCAAGCCAAATGTCTCATATGCTATTATTCTTTGATCTAATCAAAGATGGCAAATATCTCGAGGAGCTGTATAAAGCAGCCAAAGAAATCGATGAGATTAATGGGATGGGCTTCAGCAATGCCTCAAGAAACGCAAACGAGGTTTTTAGGCAAATAAAGATCCATCAGCCAAAATTTGCAAAAAAATACAATTTTGTATAAAAGCAAAG
>CAYJOO010000024.1:9373-14732 GCA_964371845.1 uncultured Azospirillaceae bacterium
CTTTTTAGGGCGCTTTAGTTTTATGCATATTTCTTTTTCTCTTTTGCTTTTAATATATCCAGATCTCTTTCTGTTGCAATTTTGTGCAAAATTGTTTTTACAACTGTATCAATTGCTTTTCCCTCTCTATAATCTGCAGGCAACGCAAAATTTACTCTATTTTCTTTTAATAACTTAAAGGCAGACGCGCTTCCCTTATGCTTTGCATTATACACACAAATTGCATGCCCCATACGCTCTTTTACAATTTTCATTGATGGAATATCTGTCATTCCATCGCCAAAATATATCATTTTTGTGTATGGAATCCTTCTTTTGTTATCTGGCAGATATTCATTTACGGCCTGGTCCTCAAGTGCACCAAGGCCTTTATTTATTTTTGAAAGATATTGAGTTTTTGTTGTATAATTTACAATTCTTGCAGGCCATATTGGTCTGTCATTTTCATCATAAGCATAAGAGCATGCAAATATATCCTTAAACTTTTTTGCAATTGAACAACCTTTAATAATAGAGCCAACTCCTGCAGATATAATATAATGTTCTATATGCAATCCCAAATATTTTCCATATTTATTGATATTATCAAACCATTCCTCAACTCCTGCAAAAAACTCAATTGTTTTGCCCATTTTTCTAAGATGAGATCTTGTAAGATTAATGCCTTTTTCTTCTGCAACCTTCTTAAGATAATACATAGAAGATGTAATTTGATCTACTTGGTTTTTTTCACCCCATTCATTGGCTTGTTTCCAAAATTCTTCAGCGCTCATACCAAATTCTGGTATAAGTGTATAGTCCTGCATATATGTGGTTGATAGTGTTTCATCAAAGTCATAAATAAGGGCTACTTTGTTTTTTGTTGGCATTTTGATAATTCCTTCTTGCAATTTAATAATATGCACTATAATATAAATTAGTTAAAAAGGAGTTTATAATATGGCAGTAAAATCAATGGAAGAATTAGTTGCATTATGCAAAAGAAGAGGTTTTGTATTTCAGGGTTCTGAGATTTATGGTGGTCTTAAAGGCACATATGATCTTGGTCCTTTGGGTGTGGAGCTCAAAAAAAACATCAGAAACGCTTGGTGGAAGTCTTTGGTATATGAAAGAGATGACGTAGAAGGGGTTGAGTGTTCTCACTTATCTGCTCCTTTGGTGTGGAAGTATTCAGGGCATGAAGATACATTCTCAGACCCATTGGTTGACTGCAAAAAATGCAAAGGCAGATTTAGGGCAGATCACTTAACAGATAACAAATGTCCGGCTTGTGGCTCAACAGAATTAACAGAGCCAAGACCATTTATGTTGATGATGAAAACAAACATTGGCCCAGTTGATGATGGCTCATCATTTGCATATTTGCGTGCAGAAACAGCTCAAGGCACATACTTAAACTTTAAAAATGTTTTAGATTCAACGTCAAGAAAAATCCCTTTTGGTATTGCCCAACACGGAAAATCTTTCAGAAATGAAATCACACCTCGCAACTTCTTGTTTCGTCAACGTGAGTTTGAGCAAGCAGAAATGCAGTTTTTTGTAGAGCCAGGAACAGATGAAAAGTGGTTTGAAGAATGGAAGCAAATCAGACTGGATTGGTGGCAAAAAATGGGTATAGCCAAAGAAAATTTGCAAACATCTGTGCATGAAAACTTGGCACATTATGCCAAAGCAGCAGAAGATATTGAATACAAGTTCCCTTGGGGCTTTGATGAAATTGAAGGTATTCACAATCGTCAAGACTTTGACCTTGGCTCTCATACAAAAAATCAAAAAGATTTTGACATCAAAGCAAGCGTTATGCCAAATACTGATTCAACAGAAAAAATGGCATACACAGATCAAGTGAAAAATGAGACATATATTCCATTTGTAATTGAAGCAGCCGCTGGTTTGGATAGAGCAATGATTGTTTTCTTAAATGAGGCATATAATGAAGAAATACTTGCAAACGGAGAAAAACGCGTTGTATTAAAACTTCATAAAAATCTTTCTCCAATAAAAGTTGCTGTTGTGCCACTTAAAAAGAATAATGAAGCAATTATGCAAAAATGCCATGATATCAAAAACAGCTTATTAAAACTTGGTATTGGTCGCGTATCATTAGAAAATATCGGTAATATTGGTAAGGCTTATAGAAGGCATGATGAGATTGGTACTCCAATTTGTATCACGGTTGACTTTGATACAATAGAGCAATCTCCAGCATCTGTTACAATCAGAAACAGAGACACAATGGAGCAAACCAGAGTAAATGTTGATGAGCTTGAGGCTTATATCAAAAATTATTTTAATGAATAATCAAAAAAAAGCGGCAATTTAATTGCCGCTTTTTTTATTATTAAAAATCATAATTTAGCCCTAGTGTAAACATGATGTTATCGCTATCTCTGTCATAATATCTGATGTCAGAAACAAAAGAAGCATTATTATTTATCTCACAAGAAAAAGAAGCTCTCCATGTACCATAATTATTATCAGATGTTTTTTTATCAAGCTCAAGTGTTGAACCATCATAATAATATAAATCATACGCTTTTCTTGGGTCAGATAATATAGATGTCCAGTCATAGCCAAGCCTTATATCAAACTTTTCTGCCTTATAGCCAGCATAAAATGCCAAACCAATGTCAACTTTATATGCATTATTATCTGGCAGATTAAATCCTTTGCCACCTTCATTAAAGCCTTCTTGATTTGTGCCATAATAATTAAACTCAGCAGTAGGGCGCAGATAAAACTTGCTATCATTTATTTTTACATTTTTATATACAATGTTTTCCATTCCATAATAAAGAGTAGAAAAATCAGACGTATATGTTCCTGTGTCACTTATTCTTTTTAGATCAGCATTGCCATATCCAAGATATGCAATACTTCTGTGCAATATGTCATACTCTGTGTTTTTATAACTCAAAAACCAATAGCTCATAGCAGATTGTTGGTTTTGATACATATCTTCAACACTATAATCAGCATCCATAACACCAAGGGCAAGTCCTCCCCCAACCCTAATAGATGGGCTGATGCTCTTATCTATATTTGCAAAAAAATTTCCGGTATTATTGGTTGATCCATAAGAAGAAGTTGAGTTTTTAGATTTTGTATAATTGTGTTCATAACCATAGACAACTCGATACTCTTTGTCCCAATCTCCCATTGCAATAGCATCTTGTACTGTTCTTCCCAAATTGCCAAAATAGCTCATTGCAAAAGAGTTGATTGAAGGAAAAATGTTTTTTCCACCATCAGGGTCGGATACAACAACCTGCGGAGAGCTACTCACACCTTTTTTTGCTCCAAAGTTTCGATATTTTATAAATGCACTATACCCAACATCATCACTTGCAAAAGCCAAAGTAGATGATAACACCAATGCTGATGTCAAAACAAACATTTTTTTCATGCTCAATATTATAATGCAAAAAGGTTAAAAAACTCTTGCCATATAAAAACTATTATATTAAAACACATATGTACTGTGCGATCGTGGCGGAATTGGTAGACGCGCAACGTTGAGGTCGTTGTGAACTAAGTTCGTGGAAGTTCGAGTCTTCTCGATCGCACCACCTTTTTTGGGGGGCAAAATGGCACATAATCAAAACAATCAGCCTCAAATCTTGGGCCTTGGCCCAAAGATTATTCACTCTGTGCAATCATATCTTGAAGAAAATAACATTCCGCACCTCATGCGCCTTGTTGAAGGGCTTGATGAGTATGATGTTGCCAAACTTATTGAATCATTAAACAAGCCACAAAGAGACAAATTTTTATCCATCTTAGGTGATAAAATATCCCCAGATGTATATGTTGAACTTAATGAGACACTGCAAGAGCAAATTATAGATGATATGGAGACATCCCAAATTGTTGGGATTATAAACGAGCTCGATTCTGATGAAGCTGTAGAAATCCTTGAACACCTAGATGAGGATGAGCAAAAAGACATCATCGAGCACTTAGACCCAGAGTTAAAAGGGCACATAAAAGCATCTTTGTCCTATCCAGAAGATTCTGCAGGTCGTATCATGAGTAGAGAATTTGTTGCCGTTCCTCACACCTGGAGTGTCAAAGAGGCAAAAAACTTTTTATTAAAAGACAAAGACCTACCAGAAGACTTTTATACAATATATGTGGTTAATAATAAGTTCAAACCAATAGGTGAGCTAGCTCTTGACAAACTCTTAAGAGCCAAGGGCACACAGCCATTATCAGATATAATGGATCAAGAAATAACACCAATTAATGTCAATACAGATCAAGAAGAACTAGCCTTAATGTTTAGGGAATATGATTGGGTTTCTGCTTGTGTGGTTGATGCCAAAGGCAGATTAATTGGGGCAATTGATGTTGATGACATTATTGACGTTGTTCATCAAGAAGCTGTTGAAGACATCATGCACCTCTCAGGGGTTGAAGTTGGTGATGTTTATAAATCAGTTCCACAAATATTCAAATCAAGAGTAATATGGTTAACAATCAATTTATTTGCAACGATTCTAGCTGCATTTGTCGTTTCTGGTTTTCAAGATGTTATCATAGCCATAACAACTATTGCGGTATTAATGCCAATTGTTGCTTCAATGGGGGGCACCACTGGCCAACAAACACTGGCTGTTGTTATCAGGGCAATTGCCACCAAAGAATTAAACTCTTCAAACACATGGAGAATGGTTGGCAAAGAGTTCTTGGTTGGGTTATCAAACGGCTTGTTTTTTGCCGGAGGGATCTGGGCAATAACAAGATTTTGGTTTCCTGAACAGCACTTAATTAGCATAGTTATTGCAGTGGCCATGGTTTGCAACTTGACTATTGCATCACTAGGGGGTATCTTAATCCCAATTGGCTTAAACAAGCTAAAGGTTGACCCCGCAATCTCTTCTGGCATATTTTTATTTGCCTTAACAGATTCAGGCGGCTTTTTAGTTTTTTTAGGCTTGGCAAAATTAATTTTATTATAAGGAATAAAATATGTTTTTAGGTTTATTAATTGCTTTGGGGGTTGTAGCACTTGACCAAGCATCAAAGTTATATATCTTCACTTATGTCTTAGCTGAGCAAAACATTATTCCAATCACTTCATATTTTAATATTGTAAAGGCTTGGAACACAGGTGTTAGTTTTTCAATGTTTGATGATTATGGTGTTTTGGGTGTTTTTGGCCTTAGCCTTGTTGCCTTGGCAATTGTGGCTTTTTTATTACATTGGTTAAGAGGGGAAAAAACCTTATTTGTGCAAATTGCACTGGGTTTTGTTATTGGCGGCGCAATAGGTAATGTTATTGATAGGATTCGTTTTGGCGCCGTTTTTGACTTTTTAGACTTTTATGTTGGCACATCTCATTGGCCTGCATTTAATG
>CAYJOO010000025.1:0-14705 GCA_964371845.1 uncultured Azospirillaceae bacterium
CAAGAAGCCGTAAGATTAATTGAGAGTGAGTTCTTTTCACTTGGAGTTGAAAGACTCGTTATCAGAAACGAGATTGACAACATTGCTTCAAAAAACGTTGCCATAAAACTTGGATACAAGTTTGAAGGCATTTCTAGGCATGGGCGTTACAGCCAATACTTAAAAACCTTTGTTGACGTAAACGTTTTTGCAAAACTCAAAGGGGAATAACTCCAGTTATTAAGTGGACGACTGTTTGGTCGTCCATTTTTGCTATAATACTTCCAATTGTAACCTTATCCCATCACAAAAAACTTTTGCAAATAAAAAAACTTATGTTATAAACCAAAATCATGACAAGAAATAATAGAAAAACATTCGCGATTATATCGCATCCAGACGCTGGTAAAACCACATTAACAGAAAAACTTTTGCTTTTTTCTGGCGCCATTGCACAAGCTGGCGCAGTAAAAGCCAGAGGCGACAACAGGCGCGCTCGCTCAGACTGGATGAAGGTTGAGCAAGAAAGAGGCATTTCTGTTGCCTCATCAGTAATGAGCTTTGTTTATAAAGACATAAACTTTAACCTGTTAGACACTCCAGGCCATGAAGACTTTTCAGAAGACACCTATAGAGTATTAACAGCGGTGGATTCTGCGGTGATGGTGCTTGACTGTGCCAAAGGTCTTGAGACACAAACAAAAAAGTTATTTGAGGTTTGCCGCCTTAGAGATGTGCCAATCATCACTTTTGTAAACAAGTTGGACAGAGAGGGTCAAGATCCCTTAATGTTAATGGATGAGATTGAACGCACACTTGCAATAGATGTTACACCAGCCAGTTGGCCAATTGGTATGGGCAAAGAGTTTTTGGGCTGCTATGACATCATTAATGACGGACTTATCTTAATGGACAAGTCAAAAGACAAAGTCAACTCAGTTGTTGAAAAATGCTCAGGATTGGATGATCCAAAATTGGATGAAAAAATCCCCGCTCACTTGCTTGCAAAGCTGCGCGAAGAAGTTGAAATGATAAGAGCTATTTATCCTTCTTTTGACAAACAAAGCTATTTAGAAGGACACTTAACACCTGTGTTTTTTGGTTCTGCAATTAACAACTTTGGTGTTTCTGAGCTTTTAGACGGATTATATAAATTTGCTCCAACGCCACGCAACCAAAAAACAGATACAAGATTGGTTGAAGCGACAGAAGGCAAAGTAACAGGATTCGTTTTTAAGATCCAAGCAAATATGGATCCCAAGCACAGAGACAGAATTGCCTTTATGAGATTGTGTTCTGGCCACTTCAAACGTGGAATGGCTCTCTCTCAAATAAGAACAGGCAAACAATTAAAAGTTGCTCAACCAGTAATGTTCTTGGCACAAGACAGAGAGATTGCTCAAGATGCTTTTGCTGGTGATATTATAGGCATTCCCAATCACGGCGCCTTAAGAATTGGTGACACCTTAACAGAAGGAGAAAAAATCAAGTTCATAGGCATTCCTTCTTTTGCTCCTGAATTATTGCGCTCAGTTCGCTCAACAGACCCCCTAAAGTCAAAACACTTAGGCCAAGCCTTAAAGCAAATTGCTGAAGAAGGTGGTGCATCTATATTCAAGCCTTTTATTGGCAGTGAATGGATTGTTGGCGTTGTTGGTGTGTTGCAGTTTGAGGTTATGGCAGACAGAATTAAAAACGAGTTTAATATTCCAGTTGTTTTTGAATCAACAACTTATTACACTGCACGTTGGATAGATTGTAACAACAAACAATCATTAGAAAAATTAAAAAATACAATGCAAGGAAACTTGGCAGAAGATCATGATGGAGAGCTTGTCTTCTTGGCTCGAAACGCATGGCATTTGGGCAAGGTTGCAGAAGATTTTCCTGACATCAAGTTAAAAACAACAAGAGAGTCAATATAAAAAACAGGGTGATATTATCACCCTATTTTTTTAATCTATACTCTCCATTAAGAGTTTCTATTATTGGCTCAGAGCTTGGCTCAACTTTTTGCCTCAAACGATAGATATGGGTCTCTGTTGTGTGAGTTGTCATTTCAGGATTATAACCCCACACTTCTTCTAAAAACTCTTTTTTTGATATAAAAGAATTTTTATGTTTATAAAAATATTTTAAGATATCAACTTCTTTTTCAGTTAATTTATAAGACACATTATACTCTGAGTTATATAATTCTTTTTTATTGATAAAGAGCTCAAAATTGCCCCACTTTAATGAAAATGCGGGGTTGTTTTCAAACACCATTTGGCAAGAGAAAAGCTTTTCAAAAAAATCAACCAACAAAAATGGCTTTTTAATATTGATTGCGCCATCAAGATTTTTTGTCGCACTCAAAAACAAAGTTGGAATGTTTGCATATGCTTTTGCTTGCTGCTCATCCTCATCAATAACCACAACCTCTGGCGCCTCATTAACAAGCACAAAGTTGTCACCAAGATTTTCTATTTGCTTTTTTAGGTCTTCATTATTTGATATCAGCTTTAGTCGCATCTTTGTTACTTTCTTCTTTGATTTTTGTTTTTAGTTTTTCTATCTCAATTGCGGGGTCTTTATATGTCCCTTTGCTTTTTTGCATTTTTATTCTTCTTGCTTTGTTTTTGGTTGTCTTATCTGCCTTAAGGTTTTCAAGATTATAGAGCTTAAACTCATCTGATGAGACAAGCCCATCTTTATTATAATCCATTTTCAAAAAATCTTGTTTTGTGTTTTCAAACTTTTTTTGCTCTCTTTTTGTTAAAGAGTTTATGTGCCCTTGATAATCATCAAACGTAAGTTGCCCTTCTTTGCCTGTTGCTTTTTCAAGAGCTTTTTCTGCAAAAAAATCTTTTGGATTATCATATCCAAGAATTGATCCTTCAGGATATTTATTATACCCTGCATTTGCTGTGCTTATTAACGTAAAGAGCGCAATTGCAACATATTTTTTCATAGCCTTGTCCTTTGCAAAAATTAATAAAAACTACTGGTTTTCTTTAAGGCTTTTGCCTTCAGATCAAAAACTCCGCCATCTTTTAATGTTATTTTTCTATCCATTTTATCAGCAAGATCAAGATTATGCGTTGCGATTAATGCACATAGCTTTGTTTCTTTTACAATTGATAGAAGTTCCAAAAAAACTTTATCAGATGTTTTTGGATCAAGATTGCCAGTAGGCTCATCAGCAAGCAAAATCTTTGGAGTATTAGCAAGAGCTCGTGCAATTGCAACCCTTTGCTGCTCCCCACCAGAAAGCTCTGCAGGGCGATGCTTCAAGCGTTTTTCAAGCCCCATTCTAGATAACAACCATCTTGCTTTATCTTGCGCATCTTTTATCTTAACACCTTTTATAAGTTGTGGTAGCACAACATTTTCAAGAGCATCAAAATCTGCCAAAAGATTATGATATTGATACACAAAGCCAAGATAATCTCTTCTCATTAAAGTCCTCATGCCATCATTTAGTTTTGAGCATTTCTGGCCATCGAGTATAATATCACCTTTTTGTGGTTTTTCCAAAAGACCTGCAATTTGTAAAAGTGTTGACTTTCCTGAGCCAGAAGGCCCTGTCAAAGACACAACTTCACCAGGATAAATATCAAAATTAACCCCTTTTAATATATCAAGTTTTTGATTGCCTTGCTTAAATGATTTTGACACATTCTTAAGGCTAAGTACTGCTGTTTGTTTATTCATATCTCAAGGCCTCCACAGGGTCAAATTTTGATGCTCTATATGCAGGATAAATTGTTGCCACAAAAGATAACAGCAAAGAGATTATCACAATATAAAACACCTCAACACTATCAATCTTTGCAGGCAATTTTGACAAGAAGTATATTTCTGCAGAAAACAATTCTTTACCAGAAAGCCCTTCCAAAAAGCGCTTTATAGCGTCAATATTTTTGCAAAAAGCAAGCCCGATTCCAAAACCAAGAAAAGTTCCAACAAAGCCAATAAAAGCACCGTCCAAAAAGAATATTCTCATAATCATTGCTTTTGTTGCGCCCATCGTTCTAAGAACCGCAATATCTCTGCCTTTATCCTTAACAAGCATAATAAGACCAGTAATAATATTAAACGCTGCAACAATAATAATTAATGTCAAAATCAAAAACATTACATTTCTTTCAACCGCTATTGCATTAAAAAACGCAGAGTTTGTTTGTTTGTAGTCATATACAAAAGCGCCTTTGTCAATGCTTTCAACAATTGCTTGTTTTATTGCATCAAGGTTTTTTTCATCCTCAAGTGTAATGTCAATATTTGTAACACCGTTGTTAAAGCCAACAAATTTTTGAGCACTGTCTAGTGGCATAAACAAAAAGTTTGAGTCATACTCATACATGCCAACATTAAAGGTTGCAATAACTCTATATTTTTTTACTCTAGGCACACTTCCAAAAGCAGTTATTTTTCCCTTTGGAGACAAAAGGGTGATTTCATCGCCTTCCAAAAGGCCCATTTTTTGAGCAAGCCTTTCCCCAACAATAACAACATCACCCTCAAAAGTGTCTGTATCAAAAGTTTTTAATGATTCTTTCATAGATTCTTTTGCCAAGAGGTCTTCAATATTAATCCCCCTAAGCATTGCTCCTTGAGATGCGTATCCAGTTGTTGCCAAAAGCTGAGTTTCAACAATTGGAGCCACATTAACAATGCCATCAAAGCTAGATATATCCTTAACGGCCTGAGCATAGTTATTAAAAGGCTGGCCTGCAACAGCACTAATGCCAATGTGCCCACTAAGTCCCAGAATTCTAGACAACAATTCATGCCTAAAGCCATTCATAACAGACATAACAATAATAAGGGTTGCCACCCCGAGGGCGATTCCCGTAAATGCAAAGCCAGTTATAACAGATATAAAGCCCTCTTTTCTTTTAGAGCGCAGATATCTTGCAGCAAGCATTCTCTCAAATTTAGAAAAAATCATAAAAGTTCCTTACGCAGCAGAAGTTGACATTAGTCCCTCAGAAATCTGAAGGTTTGTTTTAATCAGACTTTCCAAAGCATTAAAGTTTTGCGCATCAAGCTGCTGCCCAATCTTGAATGTTTGAGAAGATACATACTCAGATAGTTTTATAAGATTTTCTCTCAAACTTTCTGGCAATCCAGAGTTTTTAGAAGCCGCAATTGATTTGATATAAACCCAAAGTCTTAAGTTGTTGTCTAGTGCGCAAACCAAAGCTTTCTCATCACTGTTGTCTTTTGCATCGGCAATGTCAACAGCGCATTTAACCAAAGAAAAAGCATCTTCTTTTGCCATATGATTTTTAATTGCATCTAAAAGCCCATGTGAAATTTGCATATTAATATTTGATAAACAATCATAATTTTGTTTTTCCATATTAATGCCTTTTGATAAAGTAAGTCTTTCAACAAATTTTGATAACTTTGTAAGGTTTTCTTTAATAGATTGTGGTAGGTAGTTGTTTGCACTCAAAAGAGTTGTTTCAATTTCAACCCAAAGTTTTAAGTTTGCATCTAATGCAATAATTTTTTCTTTGTCACTTGATGATTCGCTAGCATTTGACAGGGCAATTGCATGGTTTAAGAATACTTGAGCTTCTTTTTGCACTTTGTTAATTGAGTCTTGTGAATACATAATAAATCCTTATAAAAAAAAGTTAAAAAAACACCTACTAGCGTTAATGACATACTGAGATTTTATTATAGTTGCAATTTTTATTGATTTAAGAAAAAAATTTTTTTACCCACAGTATTTGTCCTTAAAACAAAAAAAGGGCCAATACTTATTGGCCCAATGCAATTTACCAGCGAGGAGTTATCTCTCCATCTCTCCACCTTCTGGTCGGATAAGTATCCGTCCTAAGTAGGTCATAATTTGCTGTTTTATAAGGAATTTCTTTGAGTCTGACAAATCCTCTTTTCTCAAACATTTCTGCACAGTCCTCAGCGCTTCTGCTATAATCTTTTATGCAAAAAACAACATCTCTTGTTGCAGGGTTTTGCATTTCAATCATCTGCTCCATATTTCCATACTCAACCTTTGGCTTTAGGAGTGAATCAATAAAGCTATCGCCACCCATATTGCTTTCAACAGGTTTATAAGATGGTTTTATTCTTTGTCTGTCTGGGGCTTGTTCATAAGCGCAGGCCGCCAAAATAAAAATTAATAACAAAGCAGTTTTTTTCATTATACAAGCTCCAAAAGTTTTTGTGTTTGGTCTTCTAATATAAGGGCATCAACAACCTCATGCAATCCATCACCCTTAACAATTTCATCAAGATTATAAAGAGTTAAGTTTATTCTATGATCCGTAACTCTTCCTTGCGGATAGTTATAAGTTCTAATTCTCTCAGATCTATCACCTGAGCCAACTTGCAATTTTCTTTTCTCAGAATAATTTGCTTCAATACTTGCCTTTTGGTTGTCATAAAGCTTTGCCCTAAGCTGTCTCATTGCTTGCTCTTTATTCTTAAACTGAGATCTTCCGTCTTGGCATTGCACCACAGTGTTTGTTGGAATGTGTGTGATTCTAACAGCGGATTCTGTTTTGTTAACGTGCTGCCCGCCCGCGCCACTTGCTCTATAAACATCGATTCTCAAATCTGCAGGGTTAATATACATATCAACTTCTTCAATTTCTGGCAAAACAGCAACAGTTGCAGCAGAGGTATGAACTCTTCCTTGCGATTCTGTTACAGGCACACGTTGTACTCGATGAGCACCAGACTCAAACTTTAGTTTTGCAAAAACATTTTTGCCTGTAATACTTGCTGAGGCATCCTTATAGCCTCCAACGCCATTTTCTGAGATGTCCAAAATTTCAAAGTTCCAACCTTGAAGTTGAGAATATCTTTGATACATTCCAAATAATACCGCGCCAAAAAGGGCTGCTTCATCGCCACCTGTTCCGGCTCTTATTTCTATGATAGCATTTTTTTCATCTTCATCATCTTTGGGCAGCATCATAATTTTGACTTCGTGCTCCAAGTCCGGAAGCCTTTGTTCAATTTCAGCAATTTCCATTTCTGCCAAATCCTTAAGCTCAGGATCTTTAATCATTTCTTTTGCATCACTTAATTGATTTTGCAAAGATAAAAACTCATTTGCTTTCTCAACAATTGGCATCAAGCTTGAAAGCTCTTTATTATACTTTACCATATCATCAGAAGAAACTGAGCTATCTGATAACAAAGATAGCAGCTCATCATGACGAGATTTTATTGAAGATAACTTTTCTAGCAAATTCATTATTGAGCGTCTTCTTTTGTTAAAAAGCCATCAAGAGGAATGTTGATTTTTTTTCTTGCACTAACAACATTCATTTTTTTATCGCCAACAAATAAATCTGCGCCATTTATTTTGCCAACAGAAAGAATTAAGCCCTCTCTTTTTGGCAAAACATATTCATCACCAGCTTGCAAAACCTTGCTAAGAAATAGCTTGTCTTTTGTTTTAACTTCAACCCAAGTTTCTTCAAAAACTTTTATTTTTGGCGCATTGCTAGGTGCATTCTCAGCTTTTGGAGCAACTGTTTGCGCCACAGATTGAGATGCATCAGCTGCAGGAGTTATAGCTTCTTCAACATAGTTTTCATTGGTTATGATAACTGAGTTATTTTGTTGTACTTCTTCCAGTGATTGTTCTGCATTTGTTGCAGTTTCAGCCATATCAGATACCACAGCAGGAGCTTCTTCAGCCACGATTGTTGTTTCTACACTTGTGTTTTCCATAGCTTCATCAGCATCACCAGAGGCAAAACTCCAGATAATAGATATAAGCACAAGGGCGCCAAGAGCAATCATCAAGCTCTTTTTAGGCGGAACAGCACTTGTTTCTTCTTTTACGTCTGTTTTTTTGTATTGCTCAGATGAGCTATCATCTGTTTTGCCTTGTTGTTCTTGCTTAAATTTTTCTGCCATTTTAACGCCATCAAAGCCCAAGTAATGTGCATATGAATTAACAAAAGCAACGCCATATGGGTGTTTTGGAATATTTTCATAGTCACTTTTTTCAATTGCTTCAAGATACACTTTTCTAATTTTTAGATCATTTGCAACTTCTTCAATTGTTTTTTGAGATTTTGTTCTAACCTCTTTTAACAACCTACCAGCAGAAAGTTTGCTAATGTCAATTTCAGTTTCTTCAACAGGTTTGATATCTTTAGTTTTTTTGTTCATAAAAGTTCTCCATTTTTTTTGGCATTATAAATACAATATAGATAATATCAAGCAATTTTTAATATATATCTATTTGATGATCGTAAGCATACGCATTTAATTGTGGTCTAAGCGTTTTTTGTGGTGATTCAAGCAAAGAGGTAACATAGTCAGAGACATATTCTGCATTCATTGTCCTAATCATTGTTTTAACTCTTCCAAAAGATGCCCCAGACATAGACAGATTTCTATAACCAAGCCCAATAAGGGTCATGGCCTCTATCGGGTTGCCCGCCATTTCTCCACAAATTGATGTATATACCTTATGTTTGTTACCCTTATCTATAATTTCTTTTAAGACTTTTAAGAATGGGGCAGAAAGCACATCATATCTTTCTAATAGTTTGGGGTTGCCTCTATCGCAGGCAAAAAAGAACTGTGCCAAGTCATTTGTGCCAACAGATATAAAGTCAGCCTGTGGCAATATTGCATCCAAGTGATATATTACAGAAGGCACTTCAATCATGAGCCCAACATTAACTTTTTTGGGAACAGGATTTCCTTTTTGTTTTTCTCTTTCCACTTCAAGCAGCAAAGTTTCCTTTGACTCTTCAAATTCAGAAACATTTGCAATCATCGGAAACATCACATTAAGCTCTTTGTTCTCTGTTGCCTTAATAAAAGCTCTTAATTGCTTTTTTAATATTGCGCGTCTGTCAAGAGTGATTCTAATTGATCTCCAACCAATCGCTGGGTTTTCTTCTCCCATGCTTGCCCAATATGGCAAAAGCTTGTCAGAGCCCGCATCCAAGCTTCTAAAGATAACTTTTTTGTCGCCCGTTTTATCAATAAGCTCTTTATAGTAAGATAGTTGTCTTTCAACATTTGGCATTACATCACTTGCCATAAAGGGTATTTCTGTTCTATATAACCCAACACCATCTGCTGCAGTTTTTTCAATATAATCCAAATCAAACGCAAGACCAACATTTATATACATACCAATTTTTTTCTTATCCAATGTTTTTGAAGGCAGTTTTTTAAGCTCAAGCAGTTTTTGCTCCAAGAGCTGTTTTTCTAAAAAGTGTTGCTCAAACTTTATTTTAATTTCTGTTGAAGGAGACAAATATATAAAGCCATCATTACCATCAAGCGCAATCTCTTCGCCATTCTTAACTTCATTAAAAACGCCTTTTATCTTTGCAATAACAGGAATGCCAAGTGCTTTTGCAACAATAGAAACATGCATTGTTGGAGTGCCATCTTCAATAATAAGTCCCCTGATTTTGTTATAATCATAGTCCATCAAATCTGCAGGCCCCATGATTTGCGCCACAACAATAATGTTCTCAGAGTTTATTTCTTTGGCACTATTATAATCACCATGAATGTATGAAAGTAACCTATCAGAAATATCCCTAAGATCGTGTAGTCTTTCTTTTAGATAAACATCTGTTGTTCCAGAAAGCCTTTTATGCATATCTTCATAAACTCGTTCAATACTGGCTTCAACACTGAGGCCAGCCTCAACATTGTTAGATATTTTTCTATACCAACCTTTATCAGAGGCAAGCATTTTATATGCCTCAAAAATCTCCACATGATCGCCGATTCCAAGTTGTGTTTTATTAAACTTTTCATCCAAGTCATCAATCATTTTTTTGTATGAGTTTTCTAGTTTTTCAAGCTCTTTTGCTTTATCATCAGCAAATATTTTAGAAACTACTTTGCGTCTTCTGTGCACCACAGCGTTGCCAATACCATAGCCTTTTGACAAAGACATACCCTTAATCCTGTCTTTTATTTTTATGCCTTTGTTTTTTGCAATTGTTTTTTTATAATCATCCATATCAGAAGATGCAATCAGATCAGCCAAAAGCATTGCAATAATTTCCAAAGATTGCATTGCATTATTATCATAATCTTTATACTTTTTATTTCTGATTGTAAGCACCCCAATTGTTTTTGAATTCTTAACAATCGGAAAACCAATAAAAGACTTAAATTTTTCTTCGCCCATTTGTTTTTTATACAAAAAATGTGGGTTATCAGATACGTCTGCGACTTTGATGGTTTTTTGCTCTTGCGCACATACTCCAACCAAACCTTCACCGATTCTAACACTAACTTTATGATTGTTTTCTTTAGAAAAACCAATTGATGAAAACACTTCAAAATGAACATTATTTATGGCAATATAGCAGGCACTTGCATCTGCCTTAAAGGTTTTTTTTATATACTCCAAAGTCTTATTAAGTTTTTCACTAACTCCTTTGGTGTTTTCAAAAATATCTTTTAATGTCTTAAAAACATTTAAGTTGTCATTATGGTCTGGTTGCATTTAAAAATCCTCACATATTTAATCATATGTTAACCATAACATAATACAATTGGTATATAAATCAACAAGTTTGGAAGTTATAAACAATGAATACGGCAAATTTATATGCTAGAACAGAAAAAAACGCTCTGGCTGGAGCAGAGTTAGAATCAAATATTTTAATAAAATGCGCTTCAGAATTAAATTATATAAAAGAAAACTGGGAAGAAGGCAAATCTCGCCTTGATGCAGCGTTAGAAAAAAATCGCAAATTATGGACAATTCTTTCAACATCCGTCTTAGAAGAAGACAGCCCTCACTCAATAGAAATCAAAAACAACATATCAAATCTTGCTTTATTTGTATTTCAAAGAACGCTTGATATTTTAATCAATCCAACACCACAAAGCTTAAAGATTTTGATAGACATAAACTTAAACATTGCAAAAGGCCTTAATGGCAACGCAGAATAACAAGGAGTATATAATATGAACAATTACAAAAAAGGCATCTCAGACAACAGACCTTGGGGCACATGGGAAACAATAGAGGTTGGCAGCGGATTTTGCGTTAAAAAAATCGTCGTAAACCCTGGCAAAATTCTTTCTTTACAAAGCCATGAACACAGAGATGAGCATTGGATAATTGTCCAAGGTGAGGCAGTTGTCACCTTGGGAGACAAAGAGATTGCAAAAAAAGCAAATGAAAGCATTTTTATTCCAAAACAAATCAAACACAGAATTGCCAACAAAACAAACTCAGACGTGGTTTTCATAGAGGTTCAAACTGGTGCTGTTTTAGATGAGGCTGATATTATTCGTTATGAAGACATGTATGGCAGAGCATAATTAAGGAGGCAAAAATGGCCAAAAAAATCACAAGTGTATTTGTTTGTCAAAGTTGTGGAGCCAATTATCACAAATGGCAGGGCAAGTGTGATGTATGTGCAGAGTGGAATACAATTGTTGAAGAAACCTCCTCAAAAGATGGCTATTCTGTAATTTCTCAAACAAAAAAAGGAAACTTGTTGGACTTTGTGCCACTAAGCGGCGCTCAAGAAAAAGTTGAGCGACTAAAAACAAATATCAAAGAACTAGACAGAGTTTGCGGTGGAGGCTTGGTTGCAGGTTCTGTTATATTGGTTGGTGGTGATCCAGGTATTGGCAAGTCAACCCTTTTGTTGCAAACTTGTGCCAATATTGCCAACTTAAAACAAAAGCCAGAATGTTATTACATATCAGGAGAAGAAGCAATTGATCAGGTTCGCATAAGGGCAAAACGCCTCAAACTTGAAGACTCTCCTGTCAACCTAACTTCTGCCACAAACGTCAAAGACATAATCACAACATTAGACAAACAAAAACCAGAAGTCGTAATAATAGATTCAATCCAAACAATGTATCTTGATTCTGCAGAAAGCTCACCAGGTAGTGTTTCTCAGGTGCGTGCTTGTGCATATGAGCTCATAAAACATGCCAAGAAAAAAGGCTATGTTTTGTTTTTGGTTGGTCACGTTACCAAGCAAGGTTCAATAGCTGGCCCAAGGGTTCTTGAGCATATGGTAGACACCGTTCTTTACTTTGAAGGTGAGCGCGGTCATCATTTCAGAATTTTAAGAGGGGTCAAAAACCGCTATGGCGCAACCGATGAGATTGGTGTTTTTGAAATGCAAGATCTTGGCTTGGTTGAGGTTGAAAACCCATCAGCACTATTTTTGGCAGAGCGCCAAGGCAATATCTCTGGCTCATGCGTATTTGCGGGTATAGAAGGCTCACGCCCTGTCTTAATGGAGATACAAGCTCTTGTTAGCCCCACATCATATTCAGCCCCAAAAAGAGCCGTTGTTGGTTGGGATTCAAACAGACTGGCAATGATACTAGCTGTTCTTGAGGCCAGATGCGGAATGTCTCTTAGCTCATCAGACATATACTTAAACATTGCCGGCGGTCTTAAAATCTCTGAGCCAGCCGCAGACTTGGCTGTTGCAATGGCTGTTATATCATCATTAACAAACAAAGCTCTGCCACCAGACATGGTAATTTTTGGAGAAATTGGCCTAAGTGGAGAGATCAGAAGCGTTTCTCAAGCCAACTTAAGATTAAAAGAGGCAATCAAGCTTGGCTTTGGTTCTGCAATATTGCCCCAAAAAAGAACCCAAGAAAAAAAATGGACCGATTCGAGCATGCAAATACATGAGATTGGCAACGTTCAAAAATTAATAAACTGGTTTAGTTGACAAAATTGATTTTTTGTGTATAATAACGAGTCTATTATATATTGTAATTAGGAAGGAATTATAAATGGTAAAAACAACAGATAACAACGCATACAAACGCGGGCAAGAACTTTTGGATCAAGGCAATTATAATGAAGCATTAAAATTTTTTGATGAAGCATTAATAGAGCAACCAGATTCATGGAAGTCTCTTAATTCAAAAGGTTTTGCGTTTCAAAGAATGAGCCGCTATACAGAAGCAGTAGAATGCTTTGATAAAGCTTTGATAATCAACCCACAATCTGTTGAGGTCTTAAACAATAAAGGCGTAACCCTTTCAATGCGTGGTCTATATAAAGACGCGCTAGTTTGTTTTGACCAAGCTTTTGCCATGGATAACACTTCTCTAGAAGCCTTAAACGGCAAAGCCATTGCTCTTCAGCACCAATTTTCTTTCAAAGAAGCATTAGATGTTTTAGAAAAAGCAATGGAAGTTGACCCAAAACACCCACAAACAATTTTATCAATTGCTGTAACATTGCAAAAATTAAAGCAATATGACAGAGCAATATCTTATTTCAAAAAAGTTTTATCATTAGATAAAACAAACATAAAAGCCTGGAATGGCATTGGTGTAACATATCAACTTATGGGTGATAACACATCAGCAATCAAATGTTTTACAAAAATATTAGACATCAACCCAAAAGAGATGCAAGCATGGATATCTATTGGATTTGTATATCAAAAAATGTTTAAGTTTCAAGATGCCTTAAAATGCTACAAAAAAGCACAAATGTTAAATGGTAACAGATACTCAAACAAGCTCTTAGATGGTTTGGCATCATGCCTAACCAAGTTATCAGAGTTTGATAAAGCAATAGAAATATATCAAGAGATCTTCAACCGTGAAGAAGGCAAAAAAAAGTGGGATGCACAGCGCTCGATTAAGTTTGTTAGCAAATTAAAGCGCAAACAAGCAATGGGCACATTAAAAGATTTAACCCCACCAGAAGAAGTTGCAGAATAAACAAAAGAGCGAGTAACATCGCTCTTTTTTATTACATATTCATTTGAATCTTCCATAGTTTTGCAAATTTGCCTTTCTTCTTTAATAACTCATCAGGTTTTCCTTCTTCAACCACTTTTCCTTTGTCAATAATCACTATTCTATCCATATCTTTAAGGGTTGAGAGCCTGTGAGCGATTGCTATTACAGTCTTTCCTTGAATAATTTCTTGTATTGCATTTTGAATATATTTTTCTGACTTACTATCAAGAGCTGATGTTGCCTCATCTAGTAGCAATATTGGCGCATCTTTGATTAAAGCTCTTGAGATACCAACTCTTTGCCTTTGCCCGCCAGAAAGTTTTACACCTTTGTCTCCAACAATAGTTTCATATCCGCTGGGCAGCTTTTCTATAAACTCATCAATGTGGGATTTGCTTGCTGCATCTTCAATTTTTCTTTTTGAGGCATTAAAGGTTCCATAAATTGCATTTTCTTTAAGACTTCTATGAAACAATATTGTATCTTGAGGAATAAACGCAATTGCCTTTCTAAGGCTTTTGAGCTTGGTGTTTTTTATATCTTGCCCATCAATTTTAATTACACCAGAGCTTATGTCATATGTTCTTTGCAGCAAGTGTATTAAAGTTGTTTTGCCTCCGCCAGAAACACCCACAATTCCCACTTTTTCTTTGGGTTTTATCTTTAGGTTAATTCCTTTTATAACATCCTTTTTGCCATCATAAGAAAAGAACACATTATCAAACTCTATCGCCCCTTTTTCTATGCGCAAGTTTTTTGTGCCATCTTTGATTTCATATTCTTCATTAAACAAAGGAATTGCAGAGGCCATTGCCCCATTGCAGGCTTTTAGTTCTAATATAACATACCCAAAAATTCTAAAAGACATCATAAGCCCTGTTAACGCAGAGAATATATAAACCAAATCACCAGCGCTTATAATTTTTTGCACCCACAAAAAAACCGAGTAGCAAACAAACCCAATCATAAAAAGCATACTTAATAGTTGCTGAATCATTGTGTGTTTTAAG
>CAYJOO010000026.1:0-13679 GCA_964371845.1 uncultured Azospirillaceae bacterium
CGATTCGCGCAAGAGTTATTTTCAGCTCAAAAATTGCCTTGATTTTTTATCTATTACTATTATAATACCCCACAAAGGATATAAAATGACAAACATACAAACAATAAACTATGACAAGTTAATAGAAAAAGCACTCAAAAACGTTGTTAAAGACGCATTAAAAATGTTTCAAAAACAAGGGCCAATTGGCGAGCATCATTTTTTTGTAACATTTAAGACAGATGTCAAAGGCGTTAACATACCTGCATTTTTATTAACCCAATATCCACAAGAGATGACAATTGTTTTGCAACATCAGTTTGAAAATCTTGAGGTAAACAATGACAATTTTTCTGTTGAGCTCAGCTTTGGCGGCATCCCTCAAAGACTAGAGGTTGACTTTGGGGCCGTTATATCATTTGCTGATCCATACGCAAAATTTGGATTATCATTTGAAGGAGCAGAGCAATCAGAAGACAAACCACAAAAACCAACCGCAGAAATTGTATCTATTGACGCATTTAGAAAAGCAAAAAAATGAAAAAGCTTTCAGTCTTAATAGCAAAAAAGCATACAACATCAATCTCAATAGAGGATGAATTTTTATCTGCACTCAAACAAATTGCGCAACAAAAAAACATTAGTATCAACCAACTAATAACCTTAATAGATGAAGAAAAAGAAGTAGAAAACCTATCAAGCGCTATTAGAATTTATATATTAAAGGAATATCAAAATGACAAACATGAACAAAATTAACATTGGCGACTTCCAAATCTCAAATGACCTTCCTCTTACATTAATATGTGGCCCTTGCCAAATTGAAAGCAAGGAACACGCAATAATGATTGCTGAAGAAATGGTAAAAATAACAAAAGAACTCGGCATAAACTATATATTCAAAGCCTCTTTTGACAAAGCAAACCGCACATCAATCAACGGCGCCAGAGGTGTTGGAATGGACGTTGGAATAGAAACATTTAAGGAAATAAAAGCTCGTTTTGGCTGCCCAATTGTTACAGATGTTCATGAAGTTGAGCAATGTGCTCAAATTGCCCCATATGTAGATATGTTGCAAATCCCTGCTTTTTTATGTCGTCAAACAGATTTGGTTGTAGCAGCTGCAAAAACTGGCAAAGTTGTAAACATCAAAAAAGGGCAGTTCTTAGCACCATGGGATATGCCAAACATTGTCAAAAAATCAGTTGATAGCGGCAACTCAAACGTTTGCATAACAGAACGCGGAACCTCATTTGGTTATAACACACTAGTAACAGACTTTAGGGGGTTGCCACAAATGGCACAACAAACAGGTTGCCCTGTTATTTTTGATGCGACGCACTCTGTTCAGCAACCAGGCGGCAACGGCACAACGACGGGTGGACAAAGAGAGTTTGCTCCAGTTCTTGCAAATTGTGCAATATCAACAAAAATCGCAGCCGTATTTATTGAAACACATGACAACCCAGATAAAGCAATGTCAGACGGGCCAAACTCAATTGCCCTTAAAGACATGAAAAAAGTAATATCAGACATGATGGCATTTGACAAATTGGCAAAAAGCCTATGAAAATAGTTGCAACGGCAATCCTCACTCACAAGGACAAAATATTAATTGCACAAAGACCAGAAGGCAAACCTTTGGCTGGTTTTTGGGAGTTTCCTGGTGGCAAAATTGAGGATGGAGAAACAACGGAGCAAGCTCTGCAAAGAGAGTTGTTTGAAGAACTTAATATCAAAACAAACATAGGCTCATTTTTAATGGATTCTCATTATAAATATGAACATGGAGAGTTTTTATTAAGAGTTCATTATGTTACAATATCAGACATAGAAAACCTAAAGCCCAATCATCACCAAGATTATAAATGGGTCAAAGCATCAGAAATAGGAAACTTTACTTTTCCAGAGGCAGATATCCCAATTGTCAATGAAATCATAAAAAAAGAGATAGCATAAGCTATCTCTTTTTTTGTTATTTAAATGAAGCGACAATCGCATCAACTTCATTTTTTAATAATGGGTATGCATCTTGATGCTCTTCCCATATCTTATAAAATTTTATTTTTGCTTCTTCATCCACAAACGTATGGCTCTCTGCAAAAAAAATTATTTCATCTAAAAACAGCTGACTTTTTGCAAAAGCCTCCTGCTTTCTTTTTAATTGTAATAACAAATCTTTATTCATAATTAATTCAAGTTTGTTATATCAATCAAAGTTGTTCCCTTTTTTTTGAATTGCAATGTGTCGCCAACATTGCAAACAAAAAATGATGGAATAGGATAACCTCTATCATCTCCATCTATATAAAAAAGGCTCTGAGCTTCAGCAACTTTTATTACGACACCTTTTTCAAATGGCAGCTTGTTAATATTCTTGCTTTCATTAAAAGCAAGTGCTCCTATGCACACAAATATCATTGCTGCAAAAATTGAATTTCTTTTCATTCTTTTCATTTTTTTAATTTTTTTTAATTTTTTTTAATTTGTAGTTTATAATTTTCATAAAAAAAATATAAAATTTATTTTTAATGTCAAGAAAATATGTTAATTAGTGTGATTTGAAAACTCAAAAAAATTTTAGTGTAGCCAGATATACGTGATTTTTTATATCACTCAATCTACATTTAGCAATGCACCATACAAGGTTTATTAAACTTTGGAGAATGTATTAATTAGTGCGATTTGAAAACTCAAAAAAATTTTAGCGTAGTCAGATATACGTGATTTTTTATATCACTCAATCTACATTTAGCAATGCACCATACAAGGTTTATTAAACTTTGGAGAATGTATTAATTAGTGCGATTTGAAAACTCAAAAAAATTTTAGCGTAGTCAGACCTACGTGAATTTTTTTTATGTTGCTCAAATCACACTAAGTGATGCATTATACAAGGTTTAAAGCTTCTTCTAAAGTTGGGATTCTATCCCCTGATTTAAACTCTTTTGGCAAAGCAATATTCTTTTTGCCAACTTTTAAGTATGGCCCATATCTGCCTACTGCATATATGATATCTTCTTTGCCGTTTTTTGTTTTGCCTAGTGTTTGCCCTTGTGGTTTTTCTGCCACACCCACAAGCAATTCTTTTGCACGCTCTAAAGTGATAGAAAATATTGTATCGGCCCCTTTTAGAGATGCTGACTTTCCGCCTTGTTTTATGTATGGACCAAACTTGCCAGCATTTAGTTCTATTCCCTCACCCAAATCCAAAGGCAACGCCACCAAGCGCTCTGCTTGTTCAAAGCTAATATCTTCTGGCATCATTCCTTTAGGAAGTGCTACGCGTTTGGGTTTTTCTGTTCTTGCTGTTGCATCTTCACCTAGTTGCAGATAAAAACCATATGGACCTTTTTTAAGATATACATTCATATCCTTATATGTTCCAAGAATTTTATCTTCTGGTTTTGGAGCTGCGACACCTCCTTCATCATCACCATCAACACCAGTTAAAGGTTGCGTATATTTGCAGTCAGGATGATTTGAGCACCCCAAAAAAGCACCAAATTTGCCAAGCTTTATACTCAAATTGCCTTGTTTGCAATCAGGGCACAACCTTGGGTTTGTACCATCTTCTTTTGCGGGAAATAAATGATGCTCTAAAACTTCATCAATTTTATCAATCACTTCTGAAATTTTAAGAGGACTAACTTCTTCAATATTTTTTGAAAACTTGGTCCAAAAGCCTGTCAAAAGTTTCTTCCATTCCATCTCACCATTTGAGATATCATCCAAATATTCTTCCAACTGTGCCGTAAAGTCATACTCAACATATTTCTTAAAATAGTTTTCCAAAAAGATTGTAACAATTCGGCCGCGATCTTCTGGAATAAACTTCATTTTTTCAATTCTAACATAGCTTCTCTCTTGCAACACAGCAATAATATTTGCATATGTAGACGGGCGACCAATGCCAAGTTCTTCAAGGCGCTTAACCAAGCTTGCCTCAGTAAATCTTGGTGGTGGAGACGTAAAGTGTTGCTCTGCTTTTATCTCACCTTTATCCAAACCATCACCCTCATTAACGTTTGGTAAAAGTTTGTTTTCATCATCTTCATCGGCTTCATCCTTGCTTTCTTGATAAAGCTTCAAAAAGCCGTCAAACTCAATCACTTGTCCATTTGCACGCAACAAAATTTGTTTGTCAACAGAGCGTGTATCAACCACAACCTTATCCAAAACCGCTGGCATCATTTGACAAGCAACTGTTCTTTTCCAAATCAGTTCATAAAGTTTATGCCCGTCAGCATCCAACTTGCCTTCCATTTTTTTAGGTGTGTTCAAAAAGTCTGTTGGTCTAATTGCCTCGTGCGCTTCTTGAGCGTTTTTTGATTTGTTTTTATATTCTTTTGGTTGTTTGGGCAAATAATCTTGACCAAAATATTTTTCAATAGCCTCTCGACAAGCAACCACAGCTTCTTTAGAAAGGTTGATAGCATCCGTTCTCATATAGGTAATCAAACCTTCTTCATAAAGTTTTTGTGCCACTTGCATAGTCTTTTTGGCAGGAAACCTTAATTTACGTGATGCATCTTGCTGCAATGTTGAGGTTGAAAACGGAGCTGAAGGATATCTATTTGCTTTTTTTCTTTCAACTTTTTCAACAACAAAATCTTGTGCCTCAATTTTTGCTTTTGCTTCATTGGCTTTTTCTTCTGAATTAAGGTCAAATTTTTCAAGTTTTTTGCCATCTAATTCTACCAAACGAGATTTTATTAATGCTTTTTTTGCCGTTAATAATTCTGCATCAATTGTCCAATATTCCTCTGACTTAAATTTTTCAATTTCATTTTCACGCTCACAAATCAAACGAAGCGCAACAGATTGCACACGCCCTGCAGATTTTGAGCCTGGTAGCTTTCTCCACAAAACAGGTGATAATGAAAAACCCACCAAATAATCCAAAGCTCGTCTTGCCAAATATGCAGAAACCAAATTATCATCAATTGTTTTGGGATTTTTAATCGCATCTGTAACCGCTGATTTTGTAATTTCATGAAAAACTACACGTTCAATTTTTTTATCTTTCAATTTTCCTTTAGATGAAAGTGCATCCAAAATATGCCAAGATATTGCCTCACCCTCTCTATCCGGGTCGGTTGCAAGGACTAACGTATCTGCATTTTTAAGTTGAGTGGTCATTTCATTGAGTTGTTTTTTGCCTCTTGCAGAGACTTCCCAGCTCATCGCAAAATCCTCATCAGGTTTTACGGATCCATCTTTTGTTGGCAAGTCCCTAACATGACCAAATGACGCCATAACCTTATAATCAGAGCCCAAATACTTCTCAATTGTTTTACATTTTGCAGGAGATTCCACAATCACTAATTTCATTTTACTTTATCCTTTTTGCTCTGTTTTTTTTCTTAACATCATTTCTGGCTTGCCCATATTCAACTCATCAGAAACTTGTATTGCCAAATCATCAATAAATTTTTGAATTTTTTGCTTTTCAACCATAACATCAACTCCATCATCTTCAAGCATAAGTTCAACTTCCAAAAACAAGCCCAAATCTTTGACTTCTTCTAAGACAATTTCATAGTTATTTTTTATATACGTATGTTTTGTGTTGTCAATTGTTATTAATTCTTTTAAGCCAATTGACTTAAAAATCTCTGTCATTTTATTAAAGTCAGCAACTTTTGTCTCAACTTCATCAGAATAAAGCCATGTGCCAACATCATCAAACTTATCATTTTTATAAGTCACATAAGCTTGGCCGTCTTTTTTTCTCAATCTCAAGCATTCAACAAGTCTTAAACCGTCTTGTGGCTGAAACTGTTTTTTTTGCGGATCATAAAAATAAGCGTCAACAACTGTCTTTGCACCTTTATAATCAAAAGAAGACAAGGCTTCTAAAACCTTATCCTTAGCATCAAAAACAGCAACTAGTATTTCAATCTCTTTCATTTTCTTCTTCCAATTAGTGCAACTTTATTACCGCTTTGTCTTTCAATAACGCCCATTAATTCAAGCTCCATAAGTTCCAGCTCAATAGCATCAACACTCATGCTAGTTTGCCTAATTAGCTCATCAACAAACACACCTGATGCATCAATAAAGTCCAAGATATTATTATTTGCAATATCAACTGTTTTTTTATTGTTGTCAACCACAACTTGCTGCGGCTTAACAAGGGGCTCAATACACAAATGCTCTGCAATATCGTTTGCATCTTCAACCAATATAGCCCCATCTTTTATAAGTTTGTTTGTTCCCAAACATCTTGCATCGTTTGGAGAACCTGGCACAGCAAACACATCTCTGCCAAACTCATTTGCAAGCCTGGCTGTTATCAAAGAGCCTGAGTTAAGAGTTGCCTCAACAACCAAAACTCCACTTGCCAAACCAGAGACGATTCTATTTCTTCGCGGAAAGTTTGAGCTACTTGGCCCCTCTCCCATCAAAAACTCAGATACAAGACAACCTTGCTTTGCAATTTGTTTATATATTTCAAGATTCTCTTTGGGGTAGCATACATCAACACCTGTTCCAAGAACTGCAACGGTTGGTGCATTTTGATTATCTGCATGCATTGCACCACGATGAGCAGAAGTGTCTATGCCTCGTGCCATGCCAGATGTTATAACAACCCCTACAGATGATAAATCATAAGATATTTTTGCAGCCAATTTTCTTGAATTAATACTTGCATTTCTGGCACCAACAACAGCAATATTGTTTGTCGCATTCAACAAATCAACATTGCCCAAAACAAATAATACAGGTGGCGCATCGGCAATTTCCAACAACCTTTTTGGGTATTTTTCATCATCAAAAGCAATAACCGCAGCACCAATTTTACTTGCCAACTTAATTTGGTTTTCTGCAAGCTTTCGGTCATATTTTTTATATTTTATGGGCAAATTATCCAATGCATTATGAGCTGAGCCAAATTCTTTTAACAACTTATAAAAAGTAATCGGGCCAACACCTTCACATGAGATTAATTGCACATAATCAACAATCATCTTTCACCCAAACTCTCAAGCATTTTTTTTGCGGCCTCAAACTCTGCTTGTTTTTTATTTTTGCCACTTCCAAAACAATCTGGCAAGCCTTTAACCTTGACCACAACTTCAAAAACAGGCTCATGCTCTGGGCCATTTTTACCAATAAGCTCATATTTTGGAAAGTCATATCTTTTAGCAACAACAAGTTCTTGTAGTTTGCTTTTCAAATCTTTTGGAGGAGCTATATTCTGCAACAATAAAGGCTCAAAATTTTCTTTTACAAACAAATATGCATTTTCATATCCGCCATCAATATATATTGCACCAATCACAGCCTCTAAAACATCACATAAAACGTTTTCACTATTAACCAAAACTTTTGTAGCAACTTTCATTTCCTTATCCAAGCCAATTGCCATAGCAACTTTTGCAACGGTTTCTTTGCACACAAGACCAGTCAGTCTTTGAGACAAAGAGCCTTCTGGCTCGTTTGCAAATTTATCAAAAAGCATTTTTGCAATACACAGTCCAAGAACCCTATCGCCAATAAATTCCAATCTTTCATAGTTTGCTTTAGCGCTTCCACTCAAACTAGAATGCACCAAGGCTTGCTCATATATTTTTTTGTTCTTAAATGTATATTTCATTATTTAATCTTATCAAAAAGTCTATCCCATCTAATTTTCTTTGGCCAACTCCAAGGCATATACCAAGCGCCATGATCATTATGAGAATAAAACAAAAATCTTGCTTTTCCAACAAAGTTTTCAAACGGAACAAAACCAACTCTGTTACGACTATCATCAGATTTATCTCTGTTATCGCCCATCAAAAAATAGTGATTTTCAGGCACAATTGCCTCTATTGTATTATCCAAAGGCTCATCATCAGCAACCTCTAAAATATTGTGTTTCACCCCATTGGGCAAAGTCTCTATATATTGCAAATACCTAATTGCATGCCCACCTTCATCGCGACTAACAAAATCCTCAATTCTTTCGCGTTTTACAGCCTCACCATTAAGATATAAAATACCATTTTTCACTTGTACTTTATCACCAGGAAGTCCAATAACTCTTTTGATATAATTTGTCTTATTATCAGCCGGAAACTTAAATACAACAACATCACCCACCTCAGGCTCATCTGCCCAAATTCTACCAGGTATAATGGGCAAAGAAAGCGGCAAAGAATGCCTTGAATATCCATAAGTATATTTTGAGACAAATAAAAAGTCCCCAATATAAAGTGTTGGATACATTGACGCAGACGGAATCTTAAAAGGCTCTGCATAAAATGATCTTATAAAAACTGCAATTAAAATTGCATAAAAAATTGTTTTTACAGTATCTAGTAACGTTTCTTCTTTATTCATTTTTCATTCCTTCAATAACAACAAACGCCACCGCATAAGGTGCATCGTCTGATATAGATATTTCAATATTAAAATCTCTTTTAATAATATTTTTTGCAACTTGTTGATTAACTTTTACAAATGGTTTTCCTTTTTGGTTGTGGCAAATTTCAATATCCAAAAAAGATAACTCCTGCCCAATGCCTGTTCCAAAAGCCTTTGATACAGCTTCTTTTGCAGCAAATATTTTTGCCAAAGATTTTGCTATATCTTTTTTGCTCAAAAGAAACTCAACCTCGTTTTTAACACAAACTCTTTCAATAAATTTTTGCCCAAACTTTGCCAAGGATTTTTCAATTCTTTCAATATTACATATATCAACACCAGTGCCCAAAATCATTTTGCCATCAACCTCATTTTTTTCAAGCGTCTTTTGGCTCTTACTTTTTCAACTTTTCCAACTAACATTTTTATAATATAATAAGATATCCCAAAAGAGATTATATAATATGGAACACATCCCAAAATCATTGGTTTTAATATTGGCCAAACCTCCAAGCCAAATTTGGCAAAATCAAGTTCAATCAAAGACTTCATAGCCTCTCCAAACAAGGCAACAAATCCATCATGAGACACATTACCACTTTCACCCAAAAACCATTCTCCAGTTTTTAATATAGACACCCATATAACAGGAAAAGTCCATGGATTTCCAATCAAGGTTCCAATTGAGCTTGCCAGCACATTGCCTCCCAACAAATAAGCACTCAAAGCAGCCAATATCAAATGCCCACCCACCAACGGAGTAAAAGATATCGCCACCCCACAAGCAAAGCCAATTGCAATTGCATGCGGAGATCCCTCAAGCCTTGATAGGCGCAGCAAAACATATTTGCCAAATCTTTTCCAACCACTTTGTGGCCAAAAAAAAGAAAAAATTCTATCAACGATTGGTAATGGTTTTTTTCTCTTAAACAACATTATTGGCTAGCCCTTTGCACATAACTAATCACTTTTGAAGATTTTAATGCAGCAATAACATCTGTTAAATGTTTTAAGTCTTTTACTTCAACATCTACCAAAAGCTCAAAATAACTAATTGTTTTATAAACAATATTAAGATTTGATATATTGCCCTCAACTTTTGCAATTAGGTTTGACAAATCACCTAATGCCCCCGGCTCATTTGCAAGCATAATTTTAAGCCTTGCCACATGAGGCAGATTTGCGCCTGCATCATCCCCCCAAGATACATCAAGCCATCTTTCTGGCTCTGAGGCAAATTTTTCTAAGAGTTTGCAATCAATAGTATGAATTGCCACACCCTTGCCTGTTGTAACAATACCAACAATTCTATCCCCAGGAACAGGGTGGCAACATCCCGCAAAATGAACCGCCATGCCAGGAATAAGACCCTTTATCTTCAGTTTTTCTGCAGTATCACCACTTTTTGATTTTTTAGAACGCTTAAAGCTTGGGATTTTTATAGACTTTACAACCTTATCAAGTTTTGATTGCTTATATGCAGGATAACAAGCCTTCAAAACATCCCAGGCACTAACCAAACCTTCACCAACTTTTGCATAAATATCATCAACGTTGTCAGCCTCAAAAGTCTCCAAAAAGTTCACCAAGTTTTTCTCAGAAAAATCAAGGTTTTCACTTTTGAAGTGTTTTTCTAAAAGCTGCTGCCCAAGCGTTACAAATTGCTCTCTTTTATTGGCTCTTACATAACGTCTGATTGCTGCTTTTGCCTTGCCTGTAACAACAAATCGTTCCCATTCTGTTGATGGATGCTGAGCCTTAGATGTCAAAATATCAACCTGATCACCGTTTTGCAAAATTGTTCTAAGAGGCCTAATCTCTCCATTAATTTTTGCCCCAACACATGTATCACCAACATTAGAGTGTACTGCATAAGCAAAATCAACCGGAGTAGAGTTTATTGGCAACCCAATCAAATCACCTTTTGGCGTAAAGCAAAATACTTGATCATTATACATTTCAAGTTTTGTATTTTGCAAAAATTCTTCAGGGTTTGAGGCTTGTTCCAAAATCTCTAAAAGCTCTCTTATCCACCTAAAGTTTTTGCCAACGGCTTGCTGCCCTTGTTTATACGCCCAGTGAGCGGCAATACCTTTTTCTGCAATTTCATGCATATCACTTGTTCTAATTTGCACTTCAATTCTTGTATTAAGTGGGCCAATAACTCCGGTGTGTAATGATTTATAACCATTTGGTTTGGGAGTTGAAATATAGTCCTTAAAGCGCCTTGGCACCATATGATATTTTGAATGAATAATGCCCAAAGCCTGATAACAAGAGCCAATATCATCAACACAAATCCTAAAGGCCATAATATCTGCTAGCTGCTCAAAAGAAGCATTCTTCTGTTGCATCTTGCGCCATATAGAATAAGGAGATTTCTCTCTGCCTGTAATAGTGCACCTAACACCATTATCGCTCATATCTTTTTCAAGTTCAGCAATAATTTGTGGCACAACACTACCGCCTTGTTCTCGCAAAAAATTAAGCCTTGAAACAATTGAATCATGCGCTTCTTTATAAAGCTCAGAAAAAGCATATTCCTCCAATTCTGATTTTATTTCTTGCATACCAATACGCTCTGCAAGAGGCGCATATATATCCAAGGTTTCTTTGGCAATTCTTGCTCTTTTTTCTGGGTTTGATATAAACTTAAGGGTTCTCATATTATGCAGCCTATCAGCCAACTTAATTAAAAGAACCCTAATATCTTCAGACATTGCAAGCAAAAGCTTTCTAAAGTTTTCTGCTTGCTTATTATTTTGAGACTTTTGCTCAATAAGTGCAAGTTTTGTTAAGCCATCAACAATGCTTGCTACTTGTTCACCAAAAAGGCTTCGGATATCCTCAATTGAGGTATCCGTATCTTCAACCACATCATGCAAAAGACCCGCAACAATAGATGCCGTATCAAGCTTAAATCTGGTTAAAATACCTGCAACCTCAATTGGGTGAGAATAATAAGGATCGCCAGAAGCACGCAATTGTGACCCATGCTTTTGCATGGCAAAGACATAAGCTTTATTCAATGCATCTTCATCTGCATCTTCATCATAAGATTTAACCAAATCTACAAGCTCATATTGTCTTAGCATTCTTCTAAAAACCCTTTTATAAAATTATTCTTCTTCGTCAAAACCTTCGTCGTCAAATCCACCATCTTCATCATCAAATGAAATATCATCATCAAGACCAAGATCCAAATCACCCTCATCAGAGGCTTCAATTTGCATGCTGTCTTCCATTTCTGTTTCAATAACAATTTCAGAAAACTCGCCATCAAGAGCCTCAAGCTCTTTTTGCACTGCCAAAATTTCCAATTCTTCTTCTTGTACTTCTTCAACTTCAACAAATTTTTGAAGCCCTAATACAAGTGAGCGTTGCAAATCTTCAATAGAAACTGTTTCATCAGCAATTTCACGCAAAGCAACAACAGAATTTTTATCATTATCACGAGACAATGTTAATGGAGCACCAGATGCAATGTCTTTTGCACGTTGCGCAGCAACCATTAGCAATTCATATCTATTTGGAATTTTATCAACACAGTCTTCAACTGTTACACGAGCCATTTTATTTATCCTTTATTAAAAAATTAAATCCAAGCTGTTTATAACACATTCATTTTTCAAATTGCAAGAAAAATCGTATTAAACAACTGTTTTTCAAAGATTTTTACATTTCTTTGCCGATTCTATTGCAACAAAGCTTTAATTTTACCACTTGCTGCTCCAAAATCCATAGAACCTGCATATTTTTCTTTAAGACTAGCCATCACTTTGCCCATATCTTTAATAGAGCTTGCGCCAGTTTGTGTCATAATTTCTTTAATTGCATTTTCAACTTCAAGATCAGACATTTGTTTTGGCAAAAATGTTTCAATAACATCAATTTCAGCTTGCTCTTTATCTGCAAGTTCAGGGCGTCCGCCATCTTGATACATTTTAATACTATCTTTTCTTTGTTTTATCATTGTTTGCATCATGCTCATCAAATCAGCTTCACTAGCCTCTTTATTGCCGTTGCCACGGGCAACTACATCTTTTTCTTTCATTCCTGCAATAATCAACCTAATTGCGGCTGTTCTCTGTGCGTTTTTTGAAAGCATTGCAGTTTTTAATTCTGCACTCAAATTTTCTCTTAACATATCACCAATAAATTTTATAGCAAGATATTTTTATTTGAATCTTTTGTTACAAAAAAAATGTGCCAAACGCACATTTATATAACTTACAAAAAAAAACGTCGCTAAATTAGCGACGCGGTTGTTTTGGATTAAGATTCCAGCTTTTTTAAATCACTTGCTGTCATTTTGCCTTTTTCTTCAATCAGTTCATAAGAAACTTTATCATTCTCATTCAAATATCTAATCCCTGCAGCTTTTACCGCTGTAATATGAACAAAAACATCTGTAGAACCATCTTCAGGAGTAATAAACCCATACCCCTTCTTTCCATTAAACCACTTCACAACTCCTGTTGCCATATCATTTATCCTTATAAAAATTTTTAGTTACAAAAAAAATGCTAGCACCAAAAAAATAATATTGCAAGAGTTATTTGCACAAAAAAAGTGCCCAAACAATCGCTTGGGCACTTAGGCGTTGGCATCTATTTTTCCATTGAATCTTTTAGAGATGCTCTTTTTCTTTGTCTAACAAACTCAACCAAACCAATCTGGCTCAAATTCAGCCCAAAAGTACGGTTCCAATCAAGGCGCAACTCTTTTTGCAAAGTTTGAATAACTGTTTTAAGGTATCTATACTCAGACTGCCCTGCAAAATCTACAACAATTTTTCCACTAAGATTTCTTAATCTAACTTGTTTTGCAATTTCTTTTGCGGCTTCAACATTTATTGAAGATATTGAGCCCAAACCATTGTCCTCATGAGTGTCAACATCAATTGCAACACAAGCCCTTGTTTCTTCAAAATGTAGCATTCCACCAGATGGCAACTTTGCATATGGCAACATTGCCTCAGCAATGGCATCTTCAATTCCATAATCCTTAAATGGTTCTTTTGCTATTTCAACTTCAAAAGTTTCTTCAAGCTTTCTAACGTTGGTAATAATTTTTTCCAAACTATCTTGATATCTTGATACATATTCAAACAAAGAGTTGTCTTTTACCTTAACCAATGTTGGTTTTTTAACACCTTTAATTTTTTCTTGAGTTTCTTTGCAAGACTGTCTTAAGTATTGGATTTCTGCCAATACTTCTTCTTCATCTGCATTAGCAATAGCTGTTCTTAAAATAAAGCCTTCACCTTCTTTAATCTCTCTTTCAACCAAAGCTTTTTTTGCCTCAACCTCTTTATTATTTGCAATTTTTTGAGACACTTCAAT
>CAYJOO010000027.1:0-13228 GCA_964371845.1 uncultured Azospirillaceae bacterium
CGTCACTCCCGCCATTAAAAACCCGCCTTTTATAAGGCGGTTTTTTTATATGTGTTTTTATTTTGCTTAAGCAAACAAAAGGGTTGTAAAAAATATCTTGAATACTTATAAAAATGACTGTATAAGTCTTTTTGATAAAATATTATAAACAGTATTATTATAAAATGTTATTTTGTTTTGCATTGAGTATAATACATTAAACAAAAAATTATGGCAAAAAAACAAAGAATCATCTACTCAATAGAAGAGGGGGCCCGCTATAACATTTGTTATGAGCGCGAAAACAGTTATGATTACACAAAAATCAGCCAAATTTATTTTGGCTGTAGAAGGCCGCAAGTTGGCGACACTATTAGCTATACAAAAACACCTGACAGATTGCTCTTATCTCTTGTCTTAAATGATGAGCTGCTATTTGAAAGAAGTGCAGAAGAAGCAAAAATAATTGCTGATCGGCCATATGAAAGAGCTGCTTATAATATAGTTAAGACAATAGCCAAAGCTGAAGACTGCTATCATGTCTGCTCAACAACAGGAACAGGGTTTGCAATCTTTTTTGAAGACCTTGGTGATATTGTGCCAAAAGCAGGGGATCATGTTATCTTGTTTTTGAAAAATGGCTCTAGTGTTGTTGGGATTGAGTTTAACTCAAAGCTGCTTTTCTTAAGAACAAAAGAAGAGCAAGAGCAGATGAACCAACAGTTTGCCGATGGGCAAAGCAAAGAAGATGGCAAAAGCAAAATAGATATCAGGTTTGATTCTATGCCAAGGCTTTTGCAGCACAGAATTATGATGTTCAGAAAGTATAGCAATGATTTTAAGTATACTGAAGAATATTATGAAGGAAGAGCAATGACAACTGCTTTTGCGATTTTTTCAAAAATCAAAAGCAAAGAAGAAATGCAAAAGTTTGAGCTTATGTGCAGAAGAGAGCAAGTGCAACTTGTGCCAGAACTAAAACAAGAAAATATAAAAGGTGACTTGTTTGCCTTTGCGTTTTTATTTGCATCGCTTCTTGCAGATGATGCCTTGATAATGGATATAGACAATCCAAGCAAGGAAGAACTACTTAAGGCAAAAACAATGAGTTTGCCAAATGTACAAGCGCCAATATCAGGCCACATTTGTTTTCCACGGGCTGAATTTATTTCAAAATATGTGGAGAGCTTATAATAAAAAAGCATCAGAACTTTATGTTCTGATGCTTTTTTGCTTTATGTTACCTCTGTAACGGCCCTTAAATTGCCTTCTCTATTTATTTGGACGACTCTTAGTTTTTTTCTCATTTCTTCCATTGTTTTGGCTTTGTTAATTGCTGGGTATGCATGAGCAATTCTGTTAACAAAAGCTTCATAGGCAGCTTCTGAGCTTTCTGCGTGAATGGTTGCAAGGCAGTTGTCATGCCCTGAGCCCATTAACTCCCATATGGCGCCAGCATTTGAGGTTGATATCTCACCACCGATAATTGCATCTGGTGTAAAACGCACAACCAAGTCAATTATTTTTGCATATGTTAACTGGTTTGTTTGCTCTGTTCTGGATAAAACCACATGAACCCTATTTGGGTGTGGAACAATAAGTTCTCTTGTGTCTTCTATAGTCAAGACCCTTTTGTGTATATCAACTATTTTTAAGAGATTGTTTAAGAATGTGGTTTTACCTGTGGCTGTTGCACCAGAAACCAAGATGTGATCACCTCTTTTTATTGATAATAAAAGTCTTTCATATGGATCTGTTGGCTCTTTTATTTGCTTTAATGGATTGATTTTTTGCAAGTTTTCGCCCTGCTTTAAGCCATAATCACCAAGGCCAAAAGCAACATCATCTGAATGCACACGAATCGTCAATGCAACCCCACCTGTTAAGTCATCTTGGTCATACATTACGTTTTTGCCGCAGATTGCAGAAAAACGATGTTCTCCTGGAATGGCTGCATAAACAACTGGTGTGCCAGCAACTGGGTCAAACGGAAGCTCATATGTATTGGCAATGATATATAACAAATCTGTTAAATATTCTTTGGTTAATTTTTCATCTTTATACATTACCCAAGGATATGCTCTTTTGCCACGCAGTCTGAGCCATATTTGCCCAGCTTTGTTTATGGCGACCTCTTCAATGTTGTCTTGATTATACCAATATGATAAAGGTCTTAATACTGATTCTAAAACTGTAAAGCTCATTGTTAAAATCCTTTCTTAAAACAACACTGGCGCAGATGACGTTGAACCACTTTTTTGCTGTACCGAAGAGCTAGACGGAGGGGGCGGTGGAGGCGTGGCTATTGCGTTGTTTGAAGGACGAGAAGGAGTTTGGTTGTTCAAAAGAGCTGTACCTCCTTGCTGTGCGCTTGCGCCTGTTCCTTGCCCATCATTATATGTAACTTGACCACCGCTGCTGTTGCCACCACTTGGAGTGTCTGATGGAACGCCTTCTTCTACCTCTATTTGTGTTTTTTGAGAAACTAGAGAATCTGCAGGAGCGTTATGTCTATCATAGTAGGCTTGCGAGTTTTTGTCTCTTTCTGGCGTTCTTAACCACAAATCTTTGTTTGGATACACAACTATTCTTGTACCTGCAGGAATAAATATCAGCACTTGCTCTTGAAGGCTGTTTTGTAGTATTTGCTGAAACATCTCATCCATTGCACTTCTAAAAGATTCTCTGGCATCGTTTGCAGCCTCTTGAGAAGATGTCTCAACCTCACCATCTGAATTATCATCCGTTCTGATAAAATATTGTACTGCTGATGAAAGCATTGCTGTTGAAAATGGAGTTGCAAGCTCTTTTAATAAGTCATTATTAATATAGCCAAGAGCACCTTGTCTACCTTGCGAGTCTCCTGTTACAGAGCCGTCAAGTTTGAACATTGAGCCATCTGGCCTGATTAATCTTTGCCATGTTATTGAAACTTTTGATGCATTTGATCCACCACCTTGAGAGCTGCCGCCAAAACCACCAACTTTGCCAATCAGACGGCTTCCGGCTGGAATTATTATGTTGCGCCCTTCTTCTGAGTACACGTTTCTTTCTACATATGCTGTTACTGGTGTGTCTGTTGATGTGTTGTATATCGAACGCGCAATAACTGCTGGAATTGGCTTGTCTGCAAGAATCATTTCACTCATATCAACCCTCCAACTTGAAAGCGCAGAGTCTGCGTCATCCCAGTTGTCTTGCGAGTAAGTAAAGCTTGATGGATTATATGAAGAGCCAATACCATCTACTCTTGAGTTTTTTCTAACCTGATTTTGTGCTATGGCAAGTCCTTGCAAAATTCCTGGATCATAACGTTCTCCTGGGCCATAACCACCGCCTGGACCAAGGTTTGTAGGAGCATTCCCCACACCATAAGCGCCACCTGGACCAAAGGTTCCTGATGGTATGAAGACATCTGTTGAGGTTGTTTTTTCAATCTCTTCAATACCTATTAAAGTGCCTTCATCATCAATAATAAGTCCGTCTGGTTGTTTTTGGCCAAGAATGTTTCCTTGTTTGTCGATGCATTTGCCATCATCTGAAAGATCACACAAATACTCCCCGTCTGGTGTTAAGGCAATGCTGATTGATTTTATGTAGTCTTGTATTTCTGGCTTTTTTATTGGAGTAAGAGCGCTGTCTATTTTTTTATACCAATTTTTGCCTATGCCACCGATTATGTTGCCATTAGCATCAACTACATCACCGTTTTCGTTCAAAGTGCCAATTATCTTGCCGTTGGCGTCAACAACTTTGCCATCTGGTGTGGTAGTGCCGATTATCTCACCTTTTTCATTATAAACATCTTCTTTTGCAAGAGTGCTTCCAAGAATTTTTCCGTCTTTGTCTGTTATGCTGCCGTCTTTGTTTTTTTTGCCAATTAAGTTGCCATTTAAGTCAAAAACATTGCCGTTTTCATCAACAAAGCCTATGATATTGCCATCTTTGTCAACAACAGCTTGCATTGTTGCAACTCTGTTGATTGTGCTATAATATTGCAAAGGTCTTGCTTGGGCTATAACTTGATTTTCTGCATCTTCTATAGAGCCGCCTTTGATTAATGTGCCAATGATTGCACCTGAATTATCAATAACCTCACCGTTTAAGCTCAGTTCACCTAGAACTGTTGAGTTTTTGCCTCTTATATAATAGTCCCTATTACCTCTTGCTATAACTTGCTGATTGCTATCAAGTAGAAAACCTCTTTTGATGTTGCCCAAATTTTTGCCAGCAAAATCTGTTACCTGTCCAACAAGGTCAATTTGACCAATAGGGAGATAATTGTTATCATATACATAAAAATCATAAAGAGCATATCCAATTGTTTTGTTGCTTTTTACTACGGTGCCATCGTATAAAACGTTTGCTATAACCTCTGATTTTGTGCCAATGACCTCAGCTTTGTCATTGATTGTACCAATAAATTTGTTTGCATCATCAAAAGCAAACTTATATTTGAAAGTCAAACCAATGGCCTTGCCTGAGTTTGAAAAAGCTGCGCCGCTTGGCTGTATGTATCCAATACTGACACTATCCTCATTTATAACTCTGCCATCTATTGAACTGCGAGCAATAACATCATCGTCAAAGTTGATAACTGGATGTGCTTGTGCAATGCCGCCAATAAGAACGCCGTCCTTTTTGATTAAGCCTCTATGATCTATACAACCCAAGCTCTCTTTTTTGATATTATATGCTTGTGAGTTGGCAGATGAATAACCAATAACGCTGCCGTTATCGTTAATAATTGTACCAGATTTTGCAATGTATCCACTTATGGCAGAATTTGAGATTATATAGCCTTGCGCTGTGGCTCTTCCTTGAAGAACATCTCTATAATTTCTGGCCTCTGCCTTGAGGTCTATGACAGATGTTTGATTGCAATCAAAGTCCATAACGGCACCAAGAGAAACAACTCCACCTATTGGATGCTGATTATTATCAACAATTATGCCGCCTAATAATGCTGAGCCTATTTTGGCTCCTGAAAAATCTCTTAAATAATTGTCATAATCAACATATCCAAGCAATGAGCCATCATATGAAACAGCCATATAATTGCTATATGCAGTGCCAACTTGTGGCATTAAGTCAATTGATTTTTGTGACGCTGATTTTATAACAGAGCTATCTGGCAAAATTTTTGCTTCTACTTTGCCACCTTTGTTTAATAAAACGTTGTTTTGCGATATCAACAAATCTACTAAAGTTTTGTTGTT
The DNA here is from genome assembly GCA_964371845.1 of uncultured Azospirillaceae bacterium. Lineage (GTDB taxonomy): Bacteria > Pseudomonadota > Alphaproteobacteria > RF32 > CAG-239 > JAWXUC01. The sequence continues at coordinate 5,199 of CAYJOO010000027.1, forward strand.
GTCAATAAACCTTGCCAAAAATGTTTTGCCAACCACTTTGTTTAAGTCATCAACCACATATCCTGTGCCCAGCACGCTACCCAAAACAATTTGAGAGAATGAAGAAGCAACTCCCTGAGCTGTGATTAAGCCGATTAATGAGCCTTGCTGGTTGTAAATATAATCAAGTCCTAACGATTGCCCTGCAATGCCACCTTCTTCATTAAAAGCGTATCCATACATTGATGAGGTGATTGCTTTTGCACCTTGGCCTATTGTGTTTGTGATGCCGCTTAAGCCAACAAACTGATTGTCATTACTAAAGACAGCTTTTGGTGAATATATAATACCGCTGATTTTGCCACTTGCATCATATGCGCTTGTGTCTTTTACAAATCCATTTGGAGCACCACTAAGGTTGTATGTGTTGCCATCATATAAAGCGTGAGCAACAACCTCTGACTTGTGATTATAAGCAGGACCTGTTGCTGAAATTTTGCCAACAACCTCACCATTAACACCAAGAACAACTCCTTTGGCGCTGATAAAGCCTTTTGTTGTCTCTCCCTTAATAACTGCGCCAGTTGGGAGAACAATCCCCAAAAAGCGTCCCTTTAAGTCGGTTGCTGTGGAGTTAATGTCCAAAGAAAAACCAACAGGGTTTAAGTTATTATCTACTATTGCGTTATTATAAAACACTTTGTAGCCCTTGTCTTCTTTGCTTGATATTTTGCCGTCAAAAGTTATAAAGCCAATCGGATTGCCAATGTTGTCATATGCATATGCGTTTTTTGCAATCTTTGCTATAACAATTTGGTCTTTATCATATATAAACCCATTTGCTGCAACCTGACCAATTGAATTGCCTGCAAAATCTATGGCGCTGCCATCAGGGTTTAAGGAACCAACCAACTCCCCTTGCAAAGAAAGTATCATTTTTGATGAGATTAACTTGCCATCCAGGACATAGTCATCAACAACTTTTTTATATGCGTATCCGTCTGGTGTAATAAAACCTATTGGTCTACCTTCTATATTTGTGTATAATCCATCACCGCTTAATCTGCCAATGTATTCTCCGCTATCTGAATATACAATCCCTGGAAATAACACTGCGCCAATAACGTCAAACTTGTCATTTATTACTAATGAGTTTGGCAAAACTCGACCTATTGTTGTGCCACTTGGAGCAATAATCTTGCCATCTTGCCCTGGTCTGCCCAAAACTCTGAAGTCATTGCCAATTGCAACCCCTTGAGGAGCTATGCCACCTATAATGTCACCTTGGATATTAACAATTTGTCCGTCAACATTTATGCTACCAATTATATTGTTTTCTTGATTTATTACTTTTGCATCTGGCAAAACTTTTCCGATAGCGTTGCCCAGAAAATCTATAGCAGTTATTTCTGCTGAATAAGCAGATGCGCAAAACATTGTTAAGTAAAAAGCAAGAATTGATACTAGTAGCTTTTTTTTCATTCTTTATATTCCCCTACCTTTTATAACTTCAGTTAAAACATTGCCAGATACTTTTTTATCTAAGTTGATGAATGAGCCATTGCTTTTTATGTGCCCAATATCCTTGCCTTGAATGTCTATTACTCTGCCTTGTGGAGAAAGGCGCCCTATATATTTGCCATTTGAGTTTAAGACACTTGCACCTATTTTATATGCTTTGCCGATTATCTTGTTTGCCATGTCTGCAGCGTATCCAGAGCCTATTATCTTGCCGATTACTGCTTTTTGTGGGTTTAAGATGCTGCCATCAAATGAGACTGTGCCAATTACTTTGTCGTTGTTATCTATTACAATATCACCGCTGACAACTTCTCCGATAATATTACCTGCCATGCTTATAACAGAGCCACCTGGCAGAGTTCTGCCAAGGTATATGTTGTTTATGTCAACAACATTAGAGTTGTCCATAACCGAGCCTATTGGATTGCCTGCAAAATCTATTACAACGCCTTTGTTTAATAAAACAGTGTTATTGCTTGAAAATGACCCTGGTAGCAAAATTCCTGCAACCTCATTGTTGGCATCAAGAACATCACCATACATATTTATCACGCCTTCATAATACCCATTGCTGTTTATAACAACGGTTTCTTCTACAACCTCTCCAATAACTTCTTGAGAGGCGTTTAACACCTTGTTGTCTGAGCTAACTTTGCCTATGATGCTGCCGTCTTCTGCGACAACTTCTGCAAATGAGTTGGCATGGCCAAGATAGGTGCCATCATATCCTATTGCAACACCATCTGATATGGCGCCACCACCAATTTGATTGTTTGTGTCAATAAAACGTTTTGAGCCATCTAGATGACCTATTTTTTCGCCTGAGATGCTATAAACACTATTGTCTGCAACACTATAGCCAAGAATGGTGCCATTGAAGTCAACAACTGTTTGTGGAGTGCTCAAGTTTATAGGCTGTTTTTTATAAAATGCGATTGAAGAATTTATGGCTGAAGTTATTTCTGCGCCGTTTGTTGTATATGCCTTGCCATCTATAAAAGCCTGCCCTACTCTTTTGCCATCTTTGTTAATATAAAAAGATTTTTCATCTAACAAGTAGCCTTTTATGTTGTTTTTGCTGTCAAACAACAGACCTGATATTGCCCTTAAGTCTCCATGGCTTTGGTGTTTAATGTGGCCATCTTGATTGACCAAGCCCAAATAGTTGCCTTTTAGGTCAAAACCGATTGTGTTTTGATAAACTCTTCCGATATATCCTTTTGCATCATTTAATACATAATTGCCAATGCCAACGCAACCAACAGTGTTATTTTTGCTGTCTTTGACCAATCCTGATGCATCTAAACTGCCCAAAAATGAGTTATCAAACCCTTGGGCAACGCCGTCTTGAACAATGCTTGCAACAACTGCTCCGTTTGCATCAACAACATATGAATTTGGCAAAATGCAGCCAACGTATTCTCCTTTTGAATCCTTTACACTACCATCACCATAGCTGTATCCAAGTATTACGCAGTCGTTGTTAATTGCTTTGCCACTTAAGGCAATGCTGCCAACATAATTTTGCGATGAATCAAAAACATCACCACTTGGCATAGCTTTATAATCCATTATTTTATCACCTTGAGTGATCTTGCCATCTGCCTCTAAATATCCAACTTTTTGGCAACCATAGTTTATGATAATTCCGCCTTTAATGGCCTTGCCAATAATTGTGTTGCCTGAAATGTCCTTGATGATGCCAGAAGAAAGAACTTTTCCGACGGCCTCTTTATTAGAGCCTTCTACAATGCCAGTGCTCAATATTTTGCCAAGCGGGTTTCCTATAAAGTCTACTGGTATCATGTTTGTATTGATAACTGATCCAACAATCTTTTTTTCTATCTCAGCAATTTTATTGCCGTTGTTATCAATGACGCTTCCGTCTGCAGCAATGGTTCCTATTTTTTTGCCGTTTGTGTCATAAACATTGCCATCTTCACCAACAGCTCCAAGCAGGTTTTTATCTTTATCAAAGACCAATTGTCCAGACTTTGTGCGCTCTATCATATTGCCTTCTTCATCCAAAAAGCCAATAACATTGCCATCTGCATCTACAACTGTACCGTTTGGCATTACAACACCCAAGGCATTGCCATCTGCGTCTACAACTGTTTGCCCCTGTGGAGCAATCATTCCGATTATATTTCCACTTGCATCAACCACTGTGCCATCTGGCATTATGCGCCCTATTGTGTCGCCATCTTTGTTAACAACACTGCCGTCTGGCATAACGCGGCCTATTACATTGCCATTTTTATCATAAACATAACCAACATCAACGGCTTTGCCTATTACGTTGCCATCATTATCAATAATTGTGCCATCCGGTAAAGATTTGCCTATTAAGTTGCCATCTTTATCATAAACATCGCCGTTTTCTGCAACATATCCAATAACATTGCCATTCTCATCTAAAGCGGCTTTTAAATTGCCTGCAATGCCAATTACATTTAAGTCATCATCTATAACCAAGCCTTTTTCATTAACCCTGCCAATTATATTGCCGTTGGCGTCTATAACGTTACCATCATCATCAATATAACCTATTTGCTTGCCGTTTGGGTCATAAGCATAACGTTTGGGAACAACATCTTTCTTTATAACTTCTTGTTGTTGTGAGATGCTTGCAGCGCCTTGGCTTATTGCAATGGCCTCTTCTTGAGTTATGGCAGCCCCAATAACAGGAACTTTTGCAGATTTTATTGTTTTTTTACCAATATTGGATTCATACCAAGAAATTATAAAGTTATTTTGCACATTTCCTGCAATGATTGGGCGCCATCTCATTGAGACATCACAAGTTTTCTCTCCTTGGAGAGTTTTTCCTGAGCACTCTTCTTCAAAAACGAAACCCTCAGCTGGTGGATCTGCAAGCTCAATATCCTCAATGACAATTGATTTTTTGCCATTTGTGCCAATTGTTAAGACGTTTGATGCCTCTGTTCCCAACACAATTTTGCCCATTGGCACTGGATTTGGATCAGTTGTTATTGCATCTTCATCATCTTCAACATCAATAAATTCTAAATTTTCATCAATAACAGATGGGGCAGAGATATCTATTATGCCATCATCATTGCCTTCAACTATAAACTCTTCTTCTTGAAACTGTGGCGTTGCATTAACCAACAAGAAAACTCCCAAAGAAAAAAGGCACAAAGAAACAATACCGATTATTAAGATAACACGGTTTGTTTTTTGAACATATTCTTCTGAGTTTGTTAAATCTTCTTTTTTCATTGAGTCCTAACTACGCTACAAAAAACACCTCTGCGACCAAGCTGAGAGCATAAGCCATCACCTTCTTCAATAGACGATATTGGATTAATTCTTAAATGATATAACTCTTTGCCTTCTCCGTTTGCTGGAGCATCTATAGAGAAGAAAGGCTCATAGCCAGATAATGTGTCTGAATATTTTGTTGAAAGATTTGCCCACAAAAGCTCCATCTCTTCAATATCATCCCCTGTTCCTAGCTGAACAGATATATTGTCACCAAAATAGCCTTCTCCATATGATGCCTCTGCGTATTGATCAACAAAGCCATCTATTCTTTGTTGGTTCATACTGCCATATTCTAGCAAGGCGTCTCCATCGCTTCTGCTTCCGCCGTATCCGATAAAGTCTGGAGCTTGACCACCAAAGCTTTGGCTTTGTTCGCCAAAACCGATGCTGCTTTGCCCCCCTGCTCCATTGTTATAGTTTCCAAGAGAGTTGCCACCTTGGTTGCCAAAATTTGGCAAAGGCGGCGGAACATCCCACTGATTTTGATATGCAGGGTCATCCTCATACGAGGTATAATCTTCTGAGCCTTTTGAGTCGTTTTTTCTTAGCTTTAGGCAGATTATTCTTTTGCCGTTTCTTAAGACAAAGTCACCTATGCCCTCCACGATAATAAGACGATTATTTGGACCTTTTGTTCTGAAGCCAACAGGCATTTCTGAACGCTCAACAATTTGTGTGACTATTGGACGCTGAACCATTGTTAAAGATTTTTCACCCAAGTCAATATATGTAAAAACATCATCGCGCCAAACTCTTTCAGGGGCGATGACTACATCGGCAGGATTTGGAACATAAACCTCCATGTCAAACCTTAAGTTGTCTGGATTAAAGGGAATCTCTTTTATCCAATCGTTTTTTTGAAGCCGCCTTGTTGCAGTATTCAAACCACCTAATGGATTAGAGCCAGAGTAGCCGCCACCGCCATAAGAAGAAACATTTGCAGCAGGAGTGCCAACAGCATCTGCATTCTCTTGAGGAACAACAATATCAACAATTGAGTTTGTTAAACGCTCTGTGTTAAAAGACTCACTCTTTACATAAAAAACATATTTGTTGCCAGAACGCCCAAACATAACAACGTTTGAGTCAACCCCTATTGGCCCAGATGACCAAAGCAAAACTGTGTTAGGACCTTCTATTTTGCCACCAAAAGCCTCTGCATTACCGAACTGAACACTTTCAATCATCTCCCACTCAGGGAAGTTTATCATGGTTATCATAGACTCTCTTAATCGAATTGGCAAAACCAAGTCGCTACTCCAATAATACTTTGAATAAGCTGGCTTTGTTTGACCTTCGCCAAGATTTTGCAAAGGATCTAACCACGCTGCTTGTGTCATACCATAAGAGGTAAAGCCAGCATATCCCATATCCATTGCATTATATTGCCCTTGGTCATTGCTTGCCGTTTGATCAGCAGAACCTATCAAAGGAGTTGCCACAGCCTCTAATGCAAAAAACAAAGAACATAAAACTAAAATAAACCTATTCATATTATTCAACCCTATTTTGTTGTAAACCATATCTTGTAACCACAAACCCTAGTGGATTTTTCAAGCGCTCTTGGTATCTGACTGTTTTTGGTAGGTAGTCAACCCTTATTGATGCCGTAAACAACTTTACCGCCGGATCCGTTGTATTTGGGAAAAAATCCCTTGCCTCATACTCAACTTGCCACAGCCCCGAGCCCAACTCATTTACAGATAATAGCCTAACGCTTCTTCTCAAACCTTTTGACTTTACCAGAGCGATAGCTGGCTTGGCTGTTCTTTCTAAAAACTCTGAATAAACCGCCGGCGTTGACATTTCTTGAACCGGACCACCAGGCATCCACCTAGCCTCAAGCTCTGGAACATTTCTTATAAAAGAGCTTCTTAACAAGACATATTGACGAACCATAGCCTCAGTTATAACCTTGTGATCTTTTAAGTCTTTGTCAACAGGTATTATGTTGTAAACCTGCTCATTTCTATCCTGGAAAGTCAGCAAAAATGGCTCAATTCTATAAAGTGGCACAACCTTTGAAATTGCAATAAACAAAAGAATATTACAGCAAACACTAACAGCTGCAATAATAGAAAAAGCTCTAGCCGTCCACAAATACCTTTTTTCTGCAACGTTTGCAACAAATACAGAGTTAGACGACTGCGCAGGAGCTCTTCTCTGCGGTCTTCTTGGCGCGTTGCCACCTATCATCTTTTGTTTTTGATTGCCCAAATTTTCTGCCATATTAAAACTCCGCAAACTATATAGTTGCAACAAACCAATCTGGCAACTCTTTTATAACTTCAACCTCCAAGCAAGCACATGGAGAAAGCTTTAACTCATCAACACCTTTACCAATACCAACAGGTTCTGGTTCATAATATGAGCGACCAGAGCAGCTTGCTAGCAAAAGCATTGTTATAAAGAGTAGATTTTTTTTATTTTTAAGCATGCTAAAAATCCTTTAATTTATGATATATCAAGGATAGTATAAAAGCAAACTTAAAAATGTTTTAGTCTTTTTTTTAGTTATCAACACAAAAAAACCGCAGGCTATTGCGTGCGGTTTTTGATTTTGAGTGCGTAATCACATCTCATTACCCTTATCAATAACTGGGGCTACTGGAGTGCTTGGAGTGGTCGTGTTTTTTACACCCAAGCGGTTTTGGGCAGCCTGTATGCGTGAGTTTTCTGCAGTTACCTCTTGAGACTCTAAATAAAGATCATCAGCCTCCTTTATTACAGAGTTGTTTTGAGCAAGCTCTCTTGCGCTAACCCTTTTTAAGGCCTCTTCTCTTCTTTTTAATCTCTTTTGTGCTTTTTCTTCTTCTTTGGAGCCATCTTGCGCGTTTTCAACATCATTTTGTGCATCTGTTACTCTTGAGATATGTCTATCAACAGCTTTGTTGCCTGTTATTGTTTGCCCCTGCTGCATCTCTGAGAGAATGTCACCTTCTTGTTGTGGCACAACTGGTGATAAGTGATCAAGATCAAGGTCAACTGGTGGCGCTTTGGGAATGTCTACTCCCTTAATAGGTGTGTCAAGCTCTGGAGACAAACTTTGCTTGTTATTTAAGATGTCTTCTTCAATTTGTTTTTCTTGTGCCTTAAGAGCAAGATCTTTATAAAAAGCCTGATCCTTTGGATCTAACAAGCTGCCGTTTTCGTTTATGTTTTCTAGTATAGTTTTGTTTAAGGCTATTCTTAACTCAACAGGTAGTTTGTCTGATTGATATGCAAGCATTTGCTCTCTGCTG
>CAYJOO010000028.1:0-6938 GCA_964371845.1 uncultured Azospirillaceae bacterium
AAGTTCACGCTGAAGGTGGAAATTGCAAAACCCAGGGTTGGGATTGTGGCGCCTATAAAAGGTTTGTCCATATCTAGAATGCTCATCACACAAACCATTAATAAATATGTGATTATAAGTATGCATATTTTTCTGGTTTTTGAGGTTTCCCAGGCTTTTTCCGCCTCTACTTTTTTGTTGCGTTCTTGGATGTCTTTTATTGCTTTTTCAATATTCATAATTATACCTTTTTATATATTAAAAACACTGGCTTTCTGCCTTCTCTTATGGCTTTTTTTTGATATTTGGTTTCAACCCAATCAGCTGGAGCATGGCGCCAGTCATTGCTTGTTTTTGCTGTCCAGACAAAGTTTTTATCCTCATTCATTTTGCGCAATGTCCAAGATTTATAAACCTTATGATCTGTTGCAACCACAAACAAACCATCTTTTTTTAAGATGCGATTAATTTCAATCAAATTATCAGGGTTAACAAAGCGTCTAAAAGCATGGCGTTTCTTTGGCCATGGGTCCGGAAACAACAAAAACACCTTGTCTAATGAATTGTCAGGAATTTTTGCAAACAATTTTCTAACATCATCATCCCACACGCGCACATTATCAGAGCGAGTAGGGAGGAGGTTGATGTCTTGCGGCATATTTTTTCCTTCTTTAACACCTGTTATAAGGGTCAAAAAATTGGCAACGCCGTTTTGAAAAACCTCTGCGCCAATAAAAAATACATCTTTTAATTTTTCTGACAATCCGGCCAAATGCGTGCCATCGCCAAAACCAATTTCTAAAAAAAGCTTGTCAGCTTTTGGCATTTTATCAAATTTTATCTTTGGCAAAAAAGTCTCTAACAAGTTGGACTTTGCAACTCTTATTTTTCTGCCAATTCTTCTGCCATAAAACTTTGGCTCTTCACTTTTATAAACACTCACGTTTAAAATCCTCTACAAGGTCTAGTTTTTCCCAATTAAAGCCATCTCTACCAAAATGCCCATAAGCAACTGTTTTTGAATATATTGGCTTTAATAAATCTAAATGTTTTATAATCCCTTGAGGAGTTAAGTCAACAATTTTATATATTGCATCAATGATTTTTTGTTCCTCAACATGGTTTGAATCCAAACAATTTAACCACAAGCTCATGGGCTCTTTTTTGCCAATTGCATAAGAAACCTGTAACATACATCTATCAGCCAAACCAGCGGCTACAATGTTCTTTGCCAAATAGCGCATCATATATGCTGCAGAGCGATCAACCTTTGTTGGGTCTTTGCCAGAAAAAGCACCGCCACCGTGCATTGCAGTACCGCCATAGGTATCAACAATAATTTTGCGACCAGTCAAGCCTGTATCACCATCAGGGCCACCAATAACAAAACGCCCAGTAGGGTTAACAAAAATTTTGTTTTCTGCGGGCATGAGCTCTTGTGGCACAGATTGTTTTATAATATCTAAAACAATTGCCCTAACATCATCTAAGGATAGGTTTTCTTGATGCTGGGTTGAGACAATAATGTTGTCTATGCCAACAGGTTTGTCGTCTTCAAAAATAACTGAGACTTGAGATTTTGCGTCTGGCTCAATACCAAAAATGTCTTTGTTATGACGGGCTTTTGCCAAATTCTTTAATATTTTGTGTGCAAGATAAATAGGCATTGGCATATAATTTGTATCATAACCTTTTTCTTTTTTTGCATAACCAAACATAATGCCTTGATCGCCAGCACCATCGCTATCAACACCCAAAGCAATGTCAGATGATTGATGATGCAAGTAGTTTTTAACTGTTAATGTTTGCCAAGAAAAACCTTTTTGGTCATAGCCTATAGTTTTTACGGTTTTTCTGACAATGTCTTCAACTTCTTGTTTGGTAACCTCTGCATTGCATTTGGTTTCTCCAGCAATAACAACCAAGTTTGTGGTTGCCATAACTTCAATTGCACAGCGAGATTTGCTGTCTTTTGATAAAAATAAATCTACGATTGCATCAGAAATGGCATCGCAGACTTTGTCTGGATGCCCTTCTGAAACAGATTCTGAGGTGAATGTGTATTTTTGCATTTTAACTGTTGTCTTCCTCACTGCTGAACGTTGTTTTTGACATTTGTACAACCATGTCAAACAAGTGTCTTGCGGCTTTTCTGTTTTGGATTTTATAATATGCTTTTACAAGTTCAATAGCTTCTTTTCTGTGCATTGGGTCATCATCTAATGCAACTTTGTTGTCTGACATTAATAATGGAGCCGTTGTTGGTGCTGCAAATGTCATTGGGCTTTGAGCTGCTGTTTTTTTATCCATATCTTCATAAAAAAAGCCAATTGGCACTTCTAATGCCTGAGATATATCATATAATCTTGATGCGCCAACACGGTTGGTGCCTCTTTCATATTTTTGTACTTGTTGAAATGTTAATCCAAGCATTGCAGCAAGTTTTTCTTGAGAAAGACCCAGTAGGGTTCTTCTTAATCTTATTCTTTCTCCAACGTGAGAATCGATAGGGTTTGGAGCGCCGTCTTCTGTTCTTCCTCTTTTTGCTTTTTTGCTAATCTCTGGTTGATTTTTGATTGTTTTTTTTGATTTTGTTTTGCTAAGTAGTCTCATATTATATTCTCCTAGTTGAATATTGAATTGTTTTTTAACACAATTTTAGATTGAAGTCAATCAAAAATATAAACTTTTGATAAAAAAAGTTGTTTTTTTTGCTTTTAAAAAGAATCCATCCAATTGTATGGTAAAAGCTCTTTTAATGTTTTTGTTTTTTCTTTTGAAATTATGATTTGTGTGTTTGCGTTATCTTTGTTGACTTGGGCGATTAACTCTCTGCATCTGCCACAAGGTGGGGTTATTTTGCCTTTGTCTGTGACGGCAACAATCATTTCTATTTTTGTTGCGCGGTCTTTTAGCATTTGCGATATTGCAGAAGCCTCAGCACAGAAACCTATGCCGCAGCTTAGGTTCATGTTTATTCCTGTGTAAATTTTATTATTTTCTGCCAATAGGGCAGAACCAATCACCCCTGCAGAGTGCCCAGTAAATGTATTTAGCTCAAAGTTTTTGGCTATTTTTGTCGCTGCATCTATTAATGTTTCTATCATAAAAAATCCCCTTTATTGATATATAATAAAGGGGAAGGAGTTAAAATATAATTAAATCAATTACATTTTCATATCTTTTTTGCCCATGTGGTGGCAGCATACAATGCAAATTGCAGATAAGCCAACAAGGATATATACGGCTCTTGATAGGTGGCTCATTGGTCCAAATAAATATGCAACTAAGTCAAAATTGCACATTCCAACCAAGCCCCAGTTTAAGGCGCCGATTAATACTAATATTTTTGAAATTTTTTTTATGATTTTCATCTTTTTATTCTCCAATTGTTATGTTGTACATAGGTTGAGATAATAACGTTAAAGTTTTTTTCAAGTCAAGGATTGACATTTTTATAAAAATAAGTAGTGTGTTCTTGTTATTAATTAAAATTAAATTATATTATGAAAAACGTAAAGCGCACAGCGCAAATTATAAAAGAAACTTCTAGCAAGGTTGCTTTTGTTGATTTTCTTTTGAAAGAAAACTTAAGGGAGTTATCATCTTTTGATGTTGAAGTTCTTGTTGCCTTGCATTCTGCTCCTGAGGAGATTATGCAATCAAGGCAGGTTGAGAAACTCTTGAGCGAGAGGCTGCTTGATGTTCAGTGCATAATGGCTTTAAAGCGTTTGAATGTGTCAATGAAGTGGCTTTCTGAGGCGATGATTAAAGCAAAAAACTATGAATCCTTGACAAAGACATTCTTGTTTGCATCATATGTAAAGAAGGGGTTGTATTTGGAAGAGGTTTTTGCTTATGCACAAAATTATGTTGTGCAAAATGAGGTCAAGAACATTGTTGCTGAAATTCTTGAGGATGAGTATGGGCAAAGATTGTATCCTTGTTCTGCTGTTGACATCTTTTATAAAGACCAGAAAAGTTTTTTGTTGGATAAGAGGTATTGTGCACCATTTGTGGATGAAGGCAACTTTCAGCCTCTTGTTCATAAAGGGTATTGTATCGAGATATTGACAGCTGCAGCTTATAATAGCGAAGCTCCTTGTCGTTTTCTTCATCAAAATGGCAAGCTGAGTTTTATTTTAGGTGTAATAAAAGCCTCTGTTGACTATTATTTTGAAGGCGATGAGGTGCCAAAAACTGGTTGCAATTTGAATGCTGCTTTGATAGATGCTTATATAAACAAAGAGAAGACTGACAAATCTTGTCCTGATGGTATTCTTGATTCAAGAGCTTTTAAGGGGGCTGTTAGTTATCTTATTAGTGTTGGAATTTGTAATCTATAACTGAATTATGGAAGAGTTGAAGAAAATTAAAGATTCTCTGGTTAATATCGTAAGTCAGGATGTTGTTGATATTTTGGCAAATGAAAGCTTTTGTCCGTGTGCTCTGAAGTCAGATTATTTGGAGTTTTATGAGAACTCTGAGTGTAAAGAATTGACGTTGTCGCCAGAGGATTTTAACTCGACAATAGATGCTTTGTGCAGAGAAGAGGGAAGTGCCAATGTCATGGCTGAACTGGCAAAAGGTATCAAGATCTTATTGGTCAAGAACGAGTTGCTTAAGTCGCTTGCTTATTTTGCTAATTGGTATGAGGTTGGCAAGTGGGCTGTTTGCAAATCTGTCTTTGAGATTGCAGACGCTTATGCGGATGTTTGGCAAAATTGTTTGGCGTTTTCAGAGAGTGGGTATCCTAAAGAGGTTCTGAAGCCAAATGTGTTTGAAGAGAAGTTGTTTTTTCTTTATGCGCGAGGCGGAGATCTAAAGTAAAGAATAAATAGTGTTGTGTGTAATATGCGCAGCACTATTTTTTTTGTTTTATTGATTGAGGTTGTGATTGATAGTAGAATTTGGGGATTATGCAAGCAAATTCACTAAAATAAATTTGTCGCATAAGTTTTTTGGGATTATGCAAGCAAATTCACTAAAATAAATTTGTCGCATAATATATATTATGTATAGTACAGTGCGGGGAGTGGGTTGATTTTGTTGAATTGATATATTATTTTGTTGTAAAGTGTTTTTTATTCTTGCAATAATGATATTATTGATTAGTTTATAGTTCTAACTTAATTTTAATAAAAGGATAAAATAATATGAAAAAATTAGCTATATTTGCTGTATTATTCGCTATTACTGCTTGTACTGGTACTCGTGGTACTATTGGTAGCCAAAAAGTTTGCACTAACGATTATTTGTTGGGTGTTCTTTCTATTTCTGAAATGGTTGATCCTTGCGGTAAATAATTTCTTTAATAAAGATAATGATAAAAGCTCGCTGTTTGGCGGGCTTTTATTATAGGGTTATTATATCATCACACATTGTGCTTATGACAGAGTTGTCATGTGATATTAGAATGTATGATAATTCTAAATCTTCTTGTAGTTTTTGTAAAAGGCTTAATATTTGCTTTTGAATTTTTAAGTCTAATGCTGATGTCGGCTCATCTAATATTAAAACCTCTGGCTTTACAACAATGCTTCTGGCTATGGCTATTCTTTGTCTTTGTCCGCCAGAAAATTGGTGCGGATATTTGTTTGCGTCTTCTTTTTTTAATCCTACTTTTTGAAGGGTTTGATATATTAGCTTTTCTTTTTCTTGTTTGTTTAATGATTTTTGGTGGATGTCTATCCCCTCTCCTATAATGTTTTTTATCATCATTCTTGGGTTAAGAGAGCTATATGGATCTTGAAACACCATTTGAATGTTTTTGCATTTTTTGATGATTTTTCCTTTGTGTTCAACTAGTCCTAGTATGGCATTTGCTATTGAGGTTTTGCCACTGCCAGAGGCTCCAAGAAGGCCAATTGTATGATTTTTCAATAACTTAAATGAAATATTTTCAATTATTTTTTTGTTTTTATAACAAATGGATACTCCTTTAAGTTCAAGCACTACATCACCTTGGTTTTTGTGCTTTTTGGGAGGTGATAGGCTTTGGATTAACTCTTTTGTGTATTGCGCCTTGGGATTGGATAAGACCTCTTTTGTTTTGCCTGTTTCTATTGTTTTTCCTTCTTTGAGGATTATGACATTGTCTGAGATCTCTTTGATAACGCTTAAGTCATGAGATATGAGCATCAAGCTGATATTGTGCTCTTTGACTATTTTTTGCAAAAGCTTTATTATTTGTTTTTGGACATTATTATCTAGTGCGGTTGTTGGCTCATCTGCAATAAGAAGCTTGGGCTTGTTTGCAATTGCAATTGCAATTAAGACCCTTTGGCGTTCGCCACCAGAGAGCTCAAATGGATATGAGTTGATTTTTTGCTCAGGCTTTTTGATTTCAACCTCTTTTAGTAATTGGATAGTGCGTTTTATGGCTTCTTTTTTGCTGATTTTATTATGTATTAATATTGCCTCAGAAACTTGTTTGCCAATTTTATGCAAAGGGTTTAAGGCTGTCATGGGCTCTTGGAAAACAAAGCCGATATCTTTGCCTTTTATTAAACCTTGTGGGATTTTTGATTTTTTTGAGATGCTTGCAGTGTGTGGCAAAAGGTCTAATATTGCAAGTGCTGATATTGATTTGCCAGAGCCAGATTGGCCAACAATTCCTAAAACTTCTCCTTGATTGATGGAAAAAGAGAGGTTTTCTACAACTTTTTTATTGCCAAATGAAACGCTTAAATCCTTGAGTTCTATCATTATTTTTTTCTTACATCAAAGATATCTCTGATGCCCTCTCCTATAAATATTAAAAGTGTTAAGATAGTTGATAAAACGACAAATATTGATATGCCAATCCATGGAGCGTGTAGGTTGTCTTTGCCTTGTCTGACAAGGTCTCCTAGTGATGGATAGGTATAATCAAGCCCTAGCCCTAAAAAGTCAAGCGCAGATAGGGCAACAATGCTTTCTGCAAAGATAAACGGAACAAATGTTAATGTGGCTATCAA
>CAYJOO010000028.1:6948-12361 GCA_964371845.1 uncultured Azospirillaceae bacterium
ATACATTATTTTTATGTTTGAAACACCTAATATTTTTGCAGCTTTGACAAACTCAAAGTTTTTGACTCTTAAAAATTCTGCTCTGACAACTGAAACAAGCGAGGTCCAAGAAAACAATAACATTATCAATAATAATGTCCAAAATGTGGGTAAAAATATGCTTGCAACAATGATTAAGATAAAAAGTTGTGGCAGGCTTTCCCATATTTCTATTAATCTTTGAATTATGATGTCTGTTTTTTTGCCAAAATATCCTTGAATCGCACCAATAACAATCCCTATTATGCTTGAAAAAAACGTTAATAAAAATCCAAATACAATTGATAATCTTGTGCCATATATAATTCTTGCTAAGACGTCCCTTCCCTCGTTATCAGTGCCTAGCCAGTGTCTTTTTGATGGAGCTGATGGCGTGGGTTTGCCAAGGTTGTAGTCAACAGTGTCAAATGAAAATGGGATAATTGTTTTTATGATGTAGCCATTGTTTTTGATGTTTGCTTCAATAAATGCATCTTTATAGTCGGCTTCTGTTGGAAAATCTCCTCCAAAATCTTTGTCTGTATAGGTTTTTGTGATGGGGAAGTAAAAACTGTTATTGTATTTTACAAGCAAAGGTTTGTCATTTGCAATAAGCTCTGCAAATACACTAATTATAAATATTATTGCAAATAAAATCGCGGATATTTTAGTTTTTTTGTTCAACTGATTTTGCCTTTTGATATGTGTTTATGTAGGTGTCAAAAAGAGCTTTGCCTTGAATAACCTGATTGTTAAATGGTCTTAAAAGCTCAATTTCTAGCTCTTTTTGGCTATTGTCATCAAGATTTAGATATTCTATGCTGCAACCCTCTTTTTTGAATAAATAATTGCTTAAGAATGTTGATTGTGGGCAAATTGAATAATCTATTGAAAATTCTTTTTGCATTGGATCTTTTATGGCAAAAGTTGTCAAGCTGTTTGCTTTGAAGTTGTTTGCATAGTTTTTTTCTAGGCTATTTGTGAATATTGGGTTGGGAGCTTGAGATGCAATAACCCAAACAGTGTTTGTGTCGTCAGTGCTTGTTATAAGCTCTTGAAGCGTTGCAAATAAGCATTTGTTTTGATCAAAAAAAGCACTTTTGTTTGATTGCCAATTATCATATGGTTTTATATTGCAAAAGCTGTCAAATACTTGGATTGAGTTTGGCATATCAATGTTGATAAAATATGCGCCCTGGGTTTTGTTGTCTTTGATGTTTGCAAAAACCTCTTTTAACTGTGTGATTGTTTGCGTTGTATATGCTTCTTGATATGCATTGTTGTTTAATAATGCGATATTTGTTCCGGTTTTAAATGAGTTTATCCAACTTGAAATTAGCAATGAAACTTTGTTTGGCGTTGTTAATTTTGTGGCATTGATGTTTGGCACAGTTGTTCTTGCAGTGCTGCAGACATTGACTGCGTATTGATTGTTTATTTTGCAAATGTCAAGTCCGTTTGTTTGATGAGCATTGATTTGATAATCTCCTTGCTTGAAGAGGTCATATAAAAAAGCTTTTTTTAAGAAATCTGTTTGTGTGTTGATTTTATTAAAGTCAAAAAGTTTTTTTGATTTCGGCGCGTCTAATAAGCCATCGTCTTTGCCCATGTTTAAGCTATTTGCAAGGTTTTGGGCCTTGTTTGATGTGTTGACATATGCATTGGGATAAAGTTTGAAGTGGTTGTTTGCAAAAAAGCCCAAAATAAGATTGGCTTCTTCTTTGTTGATGTTTTCTAAGAGGTTGTATGATGACAAATTGTTTATTGATAAATAGATGAATTTTTTTGGATTTTGTGTACTTTTTTTATCTTTTTCTTCAAAAACAACCTCAATATCGTTGTTTTTTTGTTGTTTTATATATAATACGCCAAGTGTTGTTGCATAAATCACAATCATCGATGCTGCAAAATATGCTTTTGAGCTAGTGCGCCCTACTCCCAAAAAATATAGTAATAAAAAAGAAAATATTAATGCCACAATTATATGTGAATAGTTATTAAAAAAATCATTTGCTGCAAATGCATTGCTTAAGAATGATTGTGGGTCTGATGTTAAATATTGATTGAGAGTTATTAAGCAAAAAACACCTAATATTATTGAGGCATATATATTTTGCAAGTGCCTTGAAAAAGAAAAAATAAAAGCAAAAAACAACAAAAAAATGGCAATAATTGCATTTGCTGTAAGAAAATATTCATTTATTTGATTGTTTTGATCAAAAATGATGTTTATTCCGTTTTTGCAATATAGTAAAAAATTGGTTGCGATTATTGCATATGTTATAAAGAAAACAGCAATGGTCGATGCAATTTTTTGTAATGTTGATTGATCTTTGTTTTTTGCTTGCGTGTTGTTTCTTCTTTCTGCTTTTAACATATAAAAAACTCCTTTTTACATAAAGCTATATGGGTTGATGTCGACATCTATAGTAACGTTACTTGGTTGATTTATTTGTTGCAACCATTTTTTTATGATATCCTGAATTTTTATGGTTTTGTGTGTTTTTAATAAAAGTCTGTATCTGTATTTGCCGCGTAGTTGAAAAATTGGTGCCGGGCTTGGCCCTAGGGTTATGATATAATCTGTATTTGGTGCGCATTTTGCCAAGTCAAATGCTGTTTTTTCTGCCAAATTTTGATGTGTGCCAGATACAATTATGCTTGCCAGATTGCCATATGGTGGCATTTTTAATATTTTTCTGGTTTGTTTTTCAATCTCAATAAATTCATTTAAGTCATTGTTGACAATAGCTTTTAAGACCTGATTGTCAGGGTTGTATGTTTGAAGATATACCTTGCCTTCTTTGTCTTCACGCCCTGCTCTGCCTGAAACTTGTGATAAAAGTTGGAATGTGCGCTCAGATGCCCTTAAGTCAGAGCCCATTAGGCCTAAGTCCGCATCAACAACACCAACTAGTGTTAAATGTTTGAAGTGGTGCCCTTTTGCCAAAATCTGGGTGCCAATTAATATGTCTATTTCTTTGTCTTCCATCTTTTTGATGATTTCTGAGACTTTTTTGGCGTTATCAGTTATGTCAGATGATAAAACAGCAATGTTTGCATCTGGAAAAAGAGCGCCAATTTCTTCATCAATGCGCTCAACTCCAGGGCCGCACGCGGTTAAGCCTTCTGAAGAATTGCAATCTGGGCAGCGCTTGGGGTATGAGGTTAAGTGTCCGCAATGGTGGCAAATTAATGAGTTGTTGTGCCTGTGAGCAGTTAACCAAGATGAGCAATTTGGGCACTCTATTCTAAAGCCGCAGTCTTGGCAGATGATTAATGGTGCATAGCCTCTGCGATTTAAGAACAAGATGCTTTGCTCACCTCTTTGAATGGCTTGTTTTATTTCTTCTATTAAAATCGGTGAGATAAACGCACCTTTGGCTGGGCGATGTTCTTTTAAGTCTAATATATTTATGGTTGGCAATTTGGCATCTGAATAGCGCTCAGTTAATTTGATGATGTCATATTTGCCTTGTTCCACATTGACTAAGGTCTCTAAGTCTGGGGTTGCAGTTGCCAAAATTATTGGGATTTTTTGATAATTTGCACGTACGACAGCCATATCTCTGCCGTTATATTTTACGCCGTCTTCTTGTTTGAATGTGGCATCATGGCTTTCATCAACAACAATAAGCCCCAGATTGGCAAATGGCAAAAATAAGCCAGATCTTGCGCCAACCAAAACCTGTGCCTGCCCTGTGGCGATGGCTTCATAGGTTTCTCTTCTTTGTTTTGGGGTAATTGAAGAATGCCACATAAGTGGTTTTGTGCCAAAGCGTTTTTCAAAACGTTTTATAAATTGAGATGTTAATGCGATTTCTGGCAACAATACTAAAATTTGTTTTTTTTCTTTTAAGGCTTGGGCAATTGCTTCAAAATATACTTCTGTTTTGCCTGATCCTGTTATGCCATGGAGTAAGGTTGTTGAAAAACCATTGTTAATCTTTTGCATTAAGTTTGATGTTGCATCACTTTGTTGTTGTGTAAAATTTATTTTTGCAAAATCTGGGTTTGGGTTTTTTATTTCTGTTTTTTTTACGGCTTTTTTTGCAGGTTGATAGTTGAGCATCATTTTTAAGACAAGCCCTCTTGGCGAGAGTGTATATGCTGAAACAAAGTCTAAAAACTTTATC
This sequence comes from uncultured Azospirillaceae bacterium, assembly GCA_964371845.1. Lineage (GTDB taxonomy): Bacteria > Pseudomonadota > Alphaproteobacteria > RF32 > CAG-239 > JAWXUC01. The sequence continues at coordinate 11,103 of CAYJOO010000028.1, forward strand.
ATTTCTGATGAGAATTTTGGGAGGTCTATTTTTTTTGAGATGTTTTTTAGGCGTTTGTTTTCAACGCTGGCGCCAATTTTATAGACAATTCCTAAAAGCTCTTTTTTTCTAAAGCTTGTTGCAACAATATCCCCTATTTCTAGAGGAGTATCTGATTTATAGTCAAAGACATTATCAAAGCCAAGGGGCAGTAAAATTCCGTATATATTCATATTATTTTTACTCTTTTTATATATTATATGTTTATGATTAAAAGGCAAGAAAGAAAAATTAATAAATGCATAAGTATATAAAAGAATTTTTGGAATATTTGGAGTTTGAAAAAATGTATTCAAAGCACACGGTTGAAGCATATTATCGTGATTTGGAGCAGTTTTTTGCAAATTTTGATAAAATTGAGCTAGAAATTAGAGATTTTAGGCAGTTTTTATCAAAACTTAATCAGGATGGTTTGTCAAAAACAACGGTTGCAAGAAAATTATCTTCTATTAAAAGCTTTTATAAGTGGTTGGACAAAACAAAAAACATCAAAAATTCTGCGATTTCTGTGATTTCTGCGCCAAAATTGCCCAAATATTTGCCAAAAGCAATTGAAAGTGACGATGCTTTTGATATGTTGGATGTGGTTAGACAAATAAATAAAGATGAGTGGCAAGGTTATAGAGATTGTGCAATTTTGTCTTTGTTATATGGTTCTGGTTTGCGTATTTCTGAAGCGCTGGGAATGAATGTTAATGATATTAAAAACTCTGATTATATTATAATAACTGGTAAAGGTGGCAAGACAAGGCTTGTGCCATTATTGGATGTTGTTATTGAGAATATAAATTTATATATAAAACATTGCCCACACAAATTTAAGGCAAATTCTGCTTTGTTTGTTGGCTCCAGAGGAGAGCGTTTGAGCCCAAGGATTGTACAAAGAAATTTGGAAAAAGTGCGCAATATATTGGGACTGTCTGACAAATTGACTCCGCATGCGTTGAGACACTCTTTTGCGACTCATTTGCTAGTTGCCGGAACTGATCTGCGATCTATTCAGGAGCTTTTGGGGCATTCTAGTCTGGCAACAACCCAGAGGTATACTGATGCAAATATTGAAGTTATTACAAAGACTTATAAAGAAACTCATCCAATAAATAAAAAATAATGAAATTTTTAGAAAAAAAATATTGACAGAAAATATATTTTGTGTTTAATTTATAGACGAAATATATATTATGTCACACATTATAAACTAAAAAATTATGGCAAAGCAA
>CAYJOO010000029.1:0-11722 GCA_964371845.1 uncultured Azospirillaceae bacterium
TTTTGCATTTTTAATATATGTCATAAATCATCTCTTGGGTTAAATCTTCTAAATCTACTTTTTCTAACTCTGCAGATAATGTTGGCACAAAGTCTTGTTTTGCCAATTTATATGCATTTTCTAAGGCAACAGAATATCCTAATGCATCTGTGCCACCATGGCTTTTTACAGACAAGCCATTAAGACCCACAAACATAGCTCCGTTATAAAGCCTTGGGTCCATAGTTTTTTTCATTTTCATCATAGCACCAAGCATAAAAGGAATGCCTAGTTTTGCCATAAATGAACCTTTAATATATTGTTTTAACAAGCGCATAACAAGTTTTGCAGTGCCCTCAATAGACTTAAGAGCAATATTTCCAGTAAAACCATCAGCAACAATCACATCAGCTTTTCCCAAAGGAATCTCATGTGGTTCAATATACCCAACAAAATTCATTGCCAGATTTGAGTTTTTAATGATTTGCGCTGCCTGCTTAATTTCTTCTTTGCCTTTTTGTTCTTCTGCGCCAATATTCAACAATGCCACTTTTGGTTTTGCAATACCCAAGGTATTTTTGGCAAATATCTCACCCATAAGTGCAAATTGCGCCAAATTAAGTGCATCACATTCAGTGTTTGCACCCAAGTCAAGCATCACATATTTTCCTGACTGATGTGGCATAATACTACAAATTGCAGGACGAGAAATTTTTGGCAATGTTTTTAATATCATTTTTGATATTGCCATCAAAGCACCTGTATTACCAGCAGAAACCACAACGCTAGCCTCACCTTTTTTAACAGCATCAATTGCCATAAACATAGATGTATTTTTGTTTCTAATAACTTGAGACGGTTTTGCCTCGTTTGAAACAACTTCAAGCGAGTGTATAATTTCAACCCTGTCTTTTAAAACGGGTTTTGCCTCAACCAGTGGAAAAACTTTTGCTTCATCACCAAATAACAAGAATTTTGCATTTGGACATTTTTTAACAGCCAAACAAAGGCCATCAATAACGACTCTAGGGGAGTTATCACCCCCCATAGCATCAATAGAAATTACGACATTTTGCGTCATATATCAATTACTCTGCGTCAGTTTTTTTAACTAACACTTCTTTTTTATCATAAGTGCCACAAGCGCTGCATACGTTGTGAGGTCTAGTTAACTCACCGCAGTTTGAGCATTCTACATAAGAGTTAGCACCCAATGCATGATGAGATCTTCTCATATCTCTTCTTGATTGTGACACTTTCTTTTTAGGTACAGCCATTTTCTTTCTCTCTTATAAAAAAGTTAATCTTTGGCTCTTATTAAACCATTTTATTTTTATAGTCAACAAATTTTTAAAAAAAACTTGCCTTATTTAATAAATGCATTAAAAAGATGTTATGAACAATGATAATAAAACCAGATGCTCATGGGCAAATCCAAACAACCCTTTATATATTGCATATCATGATCAAGAGTGGGGCAATCCAACATATGATGATCAAAAATTGTTTGAAATGTTAATATTAGAGAACTTTCAAGCAGGGCTTTCATGGGAATGTGTCTTAAATAAAAGGGCTGATTTTAAAAAAGCTTTTGACAACTTTAATATTAAAAAAATCATAAATTATGATGATACAAAAATAAACCAGCTTATTAATAATGAAAAAATAATAAGAAACCGCCTCAAAATACATTCAACAATAAACAACGCAAAATTATTTATGATAATTCAAAAAGAATACGGATCTTTTGCAAAATATATCTGGAGCTGGACAAACAATCAAATAACCTACGGCAATGGAGACCTTGTTGCCACATCACCCCTTTCTGATACAATTGCAAAAGACCTCAAAAAAAGAGGATTCAAATTTTGTGGCTCAACTATTATATATTCATACTTGCAAGCCATTGGCATTATAAATGACCATCAAAAAGATTGTTTTAAGTTTGTAAGAAAATTTTAATCTTTAAAGGCTATAATATCACCGATTTAGGAGAGACTTTATGGCAAAAAAGAAAAAAAACAAAAAAACAATAATAAAATCAATACTATACAAACTATCTGGGCTTGGATTGTTTGCAATGTTTATTATAAACGCAATATATATAATAAGCCCAATGATAACAAAAAATCCGGCCTTCTCATATGAAGTATTAGAGTTTTTTGGCATTGCTGGCATTGTTTTTTCAACAACACTTTTATTCTTAAGCTATGAAAGCATCAAGTTTAGCACAATTATAAGCCCTATGCCAAGGTTTATATCAATCATATTAGGTACTATTTTCCTATCAACTTTTTTTGCCTTAATAAATTTGCACCCAGAAGGTGTTGTTGGCAATTTAATTGCCAAAAGCTTAAACACATACATAAATAGCTTTGCTCTGCCTATAAACAGCACATATATTAGTGCTCCAATATTTTTTGTGTTTGCATTCTTATCATTTAACTTTGCTGCAGGCATCGGATTTAAGGCATGGTTCAAAACCATAAAAGCAATCACAACTTCTATAATAAAAATATTTGCAGCAATTATATTTGTCATCAAGTTTGTATTCAAAAAAAATCCAAACAAAAGCTCAAAAGCTCAAAAGGTCAAAAAAACACCAAAAGAGCCAAGAATAAAAATAAAAGATGAAAAACCAAAAGCAAAACCAGAGCCCAAAACAGCTCCAAAAAAAGTTGCACAAAATAAAAAAACAGACTCTGATTATATGAAACCTAATGTTGCATTATTATCTCGCCCTGTTGAGCAAAAAAATAACATTTCAAAATCAGAGTTAGAAAACATTGCAAAAGAGCTAGAGCAAACCTTAAAAGAATTTGGCGTCAATGGCTCAATTGTAAAAATCCGCCCAGGACCAGTTGTCACATTATATGAGCTTGATCCTGTTGCAGGCACAAAAACTGCAAGAGTAATATCTTTGGCAGATGATATCGCACGCTCGATGAGTGTGTCATCAGTGCGTATTGCAGTTGTTACAAACTCATCAACGATTGGCATTGAGTTGCCAAACACAAAAAGAGAGACTGTATGGTTGCGCTCATTAGTGGATGATGAAAACTTTTATAACTCAAAAAATGCCTTAAACATTATCTTGGGCAAAGACATTGGTGGTGCCAATGTATACGCAGATCTGGCAAAAATGCCACACTTGCTTGTTGCAGGTACTACAGGCTCAGGTAAATCAGTTGGCATCAACTCAATGATATTATCATTATTATATAAAATGAGCCCTGATGAATGCAAAATGATAATGATTGACCCCAAAATGCTTGAGCTTTCTGTTTATAATGACATCCCTCACCTCTTAACCCCTGTTATTACAGACCCCGCAAAAGCCGTAATTGGATTAAAATGGGCCGTTAAAGAAATGGAAGACAGATATCGCAACATGGCAAAGCTAAATGTAAGAAACATCACTGGCTATAACAAACGCTTAGAAGAATTAAGACAAAAAGGAGAGGTTATCAAAAGAACGGTTCAAACAGGTTTTGATCCAGCAACAGGCGCTCCAATATATGAAGAAGAAATCATGGACTTAAGCCCTCTTCCATATATTGTTGTGGTGGTTGATGAGATGGCAGATTTAATGCTTGTTGCCGGCAAAGAAGTTGAGGCTGCAATTCAACGTTTGGCACAAATGGCTCGTGCTGCAGGCATACACCTTATAATGGCAACACAAAGACCATCTGTTGATGTTATCACGGGCACAATCAAATCAAACTTCCCAACTCGTATAAGCTTTCAGGTAACATCAAAAATTGACAGTAGAACAATTCTTAATGAAATGGGTGCAGAGCAACTCCTTGGCAAAGGTGATATGTTATATATGCCAGCCGGACAACGCCCTCGCCGTGTTCACGGAACATTTGTCGATGATCCAGAAGTAGAAAAAATTGTAGAATTTATAAAATCTCAAAAAGCACCAGAATACATAGAAAATGTTACAGTTGCTCAAGATGGGAACACTCCAGATGCTGGTGCATTGTTTGACAACACTTCAATGGGCGGAGCAAACGGCGGAGAAGAAGATTTATATAGACAAGCCATACAAATTGTCCAAACGGATAAAAAGGCATCAACAAGTTATATTCAACGCAAACTACGCATTGGCTATAACCGAGCAGCCTCTTTAATTGACAGAATGGAATCTGAGGGCATTATATCTTCAGCAGACCATGTCGGCAGAAGAGAAGTTTTATAAAAATAAAAAAAACCGCCTTAATAACGGCGGTTTTTTAATCTATACAACGTAATCATTGCATGAACAAAGGAATAAATAAAAGCCCAAAGACATAACACTAGTGTCAACCGATAAAAAGCATCGTAATATTTGTTGACACCTGTCCTTTGCTCAAAAAGATAAAGCCCCAAGCATCCAGAAACAACAAAGAATGCACTAGACGTTGAAAAGAAGACCATATAAAGTTGTTCTTTTCTTTTATTACTAATTTTCATAATTTTTTTCACGCAGCTTTCAATCAGGTCGCCCCAAAGTACTTGCCGATATACGTGAGTTTTAAGGTTTTAATAATTTATCAATATCTCTTGCAATAATATAAGCTTCACAAAAGCTAATATCATCAAGACTTATTTCTTTTCTATGAATTTGCAAAAGCACCTTAAAAGAACCCCCTTTTATCATTCGAAGCTCAGACCTTGAGTTCTCATATAAAAAGTCATTAATTTTTTTATCTGCCACCTCTCTTGTCAATCCAAAAGTCTTACGCAACTGTTTGGTTCCATAATAAAAATCAAGTTTTTCTTTTTTTGCTTTAATATCTTTATATGCTTTCTTAAATGCAACATAAACACAAAAAGAAGATACATATAACAACAAAAAGCAAAATGCCAAAACCAAATATTCAAACAAAGTTGATACATAAGATATACAATCATAAAGATCAACCAAAAGGATAACAGAATAAAAACTAAAGGCGCCAAGCATCAAAAAATTCAGCAAAACTGATTTTCTATATTTTTTTCTTTTTTCTTCCATAGTTTTTTTATATTTAATTTATCAATAGGTAATTTATCACCTATTAATATAAAAGGACTTTGGGATATATGCAACAAAAAAATAAAGCCACTTTTCAGTGGCTTTATAAAGATTAAAATTGGCGATAATTAATATAAATACCACCCAGTGCTTTTCCATAGCTTTCCACCAAATTAGAAACAGCCTCAAGAGCCAATGCATTTTTCATACTTTCTAATGCCTTTTTATTTGGAGTATTGCTTTTTACAACAGATTTAATTGCTGCAAAAACTTTGCTATCTGGGGTGTCAAAAGATTTAACTTCACCTTTTTTGCCATCAAAGATATCTTGCATTTGCCCACTTTGCAAAGATGCAAAACTATCATCCTTAAAAATTGCATTTGTAGACTTCAATTTTAATGAAAATCTTTTTGCAACATCAGATAACTTATCACCAGCACTCACATCATTAGAGACATCATTTGCAATTTCTTGTGCGATTGCCAATTTTTCATCTGCTTGCCATAGTTTGATAATTTGGCTTTTTACTTCAGAAATATCTTTTTGATAAGTTGGATAAATTTTATTAACTTCAACAACAACAAAGCCTCTCATATCTGTTTCTACCACATTAGAGATTTCGCCCTCATTATAAGAAAATACAGAATCAGAGATTTCATCAAACACTTCAGAAAAAGCCTTGCTACCAGATTTCATTTTGCCTGTTTCTTCAACTTTTTTTGCAGTCTCAACTTTTGAACCATATATTTTGGCAACTTCCAAAAGGCTTGCACCACCACCAATAGTATCTTCAATCTCATCTAATAGCTCAACGTTTGCTTCATAGTCATCTTTTGTATCAATAAACACATAAGAAACATCTCTTGTTTCTGGTGCCATAAATTCAGATGCAAAATCAGCATAATACTGATCAAGCTCATCATCAGATATATTTCTATCAATTCTTAAATCATCTGCCACAATTTCAATATATTCAAATGATTTTTTAATCCCAGCAGCCTGAGACAAATATTTTTCATAAGTTTTTGGATACACAACATCAGCAACAATATTATTAATCAAAATCTGTTTTTCAATATCATTTGCAAGCTTATTAATATAAGAAGCCTCAGATTGATATGTCATTGCCAAAAAACGCTGAAACAAAGGATAAGAAAACTTTCCATCTTCTCCCATAAACATATTTTGAGATTGAATAACACTTTTTATAACCTCATCAGAAACATCAATACCATTTTCTTGTGCAGTAATTTTTACAACCAAATTTCTTGCCTCTTGATTAATCAAGCTTTCCATAATCTCATTTTTTTGTTCATCGCTCAAGTTGAGCCCTTGTCCTGTCATTGACTGTGCCATAGATATATCTCTATTATAAAGGGCATAAATTTCATTAAGGCCAATTTTGCTACCAGCAACTTTTATAACTGTTTTGTTTGCCCCTGCACTATTCACATATCCAGAAACCCCAAACAAAGACATAAAGCTAAGAGCCGTTAAAATCAAAATTGCTTTAATTGCCCATGAGTGTTGAATTCTTCTAAATTTTTCAATCATAATATTTCTCCTATTTAAACAAATCATATAATATAAAATAAATTATACAACAAAATTATATTGCTCTTGAAAACTTTTTTTTGATGTGTTAAGAAGGTGAATAAAAGGAGAAATATATAATGGCAAGAAAAAAATTAATCGCCGGAAACTGGAAGATGAACTGTCTTCTTGAAGATGGCACAAACCTAGCAAAAGAAATCACTGCAGAAGTTAAAGCAATGGGCAAATTGGGCAATATAGAATTTTTAGTATGCCCACCATTTACATTGTTGACAACTGTAAAAAAAGCTCTAAGAGGCGCAAAAGTTGCTCTTGGTGCACAAGATTGTCACTTTAACAACTCAGGTGCTCACACTGGTGACACATCTCCAGCAATGCTTAAAGATTTGGGTTGTTCATATGTAATTTTGGGCCACTCAGAAAGAAGAACTGACCACTTTGAAACAAACGAGCTTATCTGCAAAAAGGCAATTGCTGCAAACCAAGAAGGCTTAAAATCTGTTATTTGCATTGGTGAAACATTGCAAGAGCGTGAAGATGGCCAAGAAGTTGAAGTTTGCAAAGCTCAAATTTTGGGCTCAGTTCCAGATTCTGCAACTGCTGCAAACACTGTTATTGCATATGAGCCTGTTTGGGCAATCGGTACCGGAAAAACTCCAACTGCAGAGCAAGTTCAATCTATTCACGCAGAAATCAGAAAAATTTTAACAAAAAAATTATCAAAATCAGTTGCAAACAAAATGCAAATACTATATGGTGGCTCAGTAAAACCATCTAATGCAAAAGAATTCTTAGGCCTTGCAGATGTTGACGGCGCCTTAATTGGCGGCGCAAGCTTAAAATCTCAAGACTTTATCTCTATTGCAAAAGAAATAAAGGAATAATTTTATGGGAACAATTTTATTAACAATTCACTTGATGACAGCCATTTCTTTGGTTTGTGTTATTTTATTACAACGCTCAGAAGGCGGAGCATTATCTGGCCTTGGTGGTGATAGTGGCGCATCAAGCTTTATGAATGCCAGAGGCAAAGGCAACTTCTTAACAAGATTAACAACAATCTTGGCAATAATCTTCCTTTGTACATCAATAGGCTTATCAATGTATCATGGCAGAGGCAGTGCTTCTCAGTCTTTCTTAGAAACGACACAAGAAACACCAGACACTCCAAGTGCCCCCGCTTCAAAATAACAAACTTAGGCATCTCTAAAAAAGGAGATGCCTTTTTTTCTTTAGGATTCTATAAAAATGAGCAAAAAAACAAAATACATATTTATAACAGGTGGCGTTGTATCTTCTTTAGGAAAAGGGCTCGCATCAGCATCATTAGCATCAATATTACAAGACAAAGGTTTTAAGGTCAGATTAAAAAAATGTGACCCATACTTAAACGTTGACCCAGGGACAATGAGCCCATATCAACACGGAGAATGCTTTGTAACAGATGACGGAACAGAAGCAGATTTGGATCTTGGCCATTATGAACGTTTCTCAGGTGTCCCAGCCACAAAGTTTGATAGTATCACAACCGGAAAAATATACCTAAACGTTATAGAAAAAGAAAGACGCGGAGACTATCTTGGGGCTACAATTCAAGTAATTCCTCACATAACAAACGCAATCAAAGATTTTATTGTCTCTGGCATCAAAGATGAAGACTTTGTATTGGTTGAAATTGGCGGGACCGTTGGTGATATTGAAGGACAACCATATCTAGAGGCGATTCGCCAACTTGCATATGATCTTGGCAGAGAAAGAACAATGTTCCTACACTTAACATTGTTACCATATATTCCAACTGCAGGAGAAATGAAAACCAAGCCAACACAACACTCCGTAAAAAAATTGCAAGAATATGGTATTCAGCCAAATATTTTATTATGCCGCTGCCAAATGGACATTCCTCAAAACGAGCGCAGAAAATTGGCCTTATTTTGTAATGTTCCAGAAAGCGCTGTAATTATGGCAAAAGACGTAGATAGCATTTATCGCGTGCCATTAGAATACTCAAAAGAAGGATTAGACAAAGCAGTCTTTGAGTATTTTGGCATCAAAAACAAACGCTCAAGCCTCAAAAAATGGAGCAATATATTAGATGTTGTCAAAAACCCTCAAGGAGAGGTTAAAATTGCTGTTGTTGGCAAGTATACTGCTTTGTTAGAAGCGTATAAATCATTGCATGAGGCAATTATCCACGCAGGAATTGCCAATCAGCATAAAGTCAAAATCAAATGGATAAACTCAGAAGAGTTAGAAAACAAAAAAGCAGCCAAAGAATTATCAGGAATCTCAGGCATCATCGTCCCAGGTGGTTTTGGTGAGCGCGGCACTCAAGGCAAGTTGATGGCAATCAAATATGCAAGAGAAAACAATATTCCATTCTTAGGCATTTGCTATGGTATGCAATTATCTGTAATTGAAACATTACAAAACGTTGCTGGCATTAAAGATGCATACACAACAGAGATAAAACCAGATTGCACCCCAGCAGTTGCTCTTTTAACAGAGTGGGAAAAAGACGGCAAAACTCACTCCAGAAAACAAGGCGGCAATCTTGGTGGCACAATGAGACTTGGGGCTTATGAAAGCATATTAGATAAAGAATCAAATATATTCAAAGCCTATAAATCACAAACAATATCAGAACGCCACCGCCATAGATATGAAGTAAATACAACATTTAAGGACGCATTATTAAATGCTGGCATGAAGATTGTTGGCTGGTCACCAGACGGCAGATTGCCAGAAGCTGTAGAGCTTATTAATCACCCTTGGTTTGTTGCAGTTCAATTCCACCCAGAACTAAAATCAAAACCTTTTGCTCCAGCACCTTTGTTTGTTGACTTTATAAAAGAGGCAATAAACAAACAAAACGCATAAATAAAATGCACAAAAAAAAGGGCTTTTATATAAAGCCCTTTTTTTATTGCTAAAATTAGAAACTATAATTAAAGCCAAATCCAAACAAATGAATATTACCAGAATAATCAATTGTTTCTTGCAAAGGAGTGCCATGGTTAATCGTTGCACTAGAATCCTCTGCCCTAATATATGTATACCCTGCATTAAGAGTTAAGGCATCACTATACTTATATTCAACACCTGTTGAAAGCCAAATTCTGTCTGAATCTGGAATTCTCATAGTTTTATACTCCGGAGATACAGGTTCTTGATCATATGCAACACCAAATCTTAATTTTGTTTGTTCATTTAACTGATAATTTGCCCCAAGAGAATAAAACCAAACATCTTTCCACTTTTCTTCAACTTCTGGATAATCAAAAACAGATCCCATAATAGCCAAAGTCTCAAATGAGCTCCATCCTGTTCTTTGCGCTTCTGCCATTACTGCCCATTTTTCATTAACATCATGATACACACCAAGTGTTAACACATCAGGGGTTGTAAGCGCTGCTGTAATATCTTGTGATGACACAGGGCCAGATTGTGTTCCCTCACCTTTAAGCTTGTGACTAACTTCACTTCTATATGCCACACCTACTCTTGTTGTATCACAAAACTCATATAAAGCACCCAATGTATAACCAATATCGGTTGTATCACCCTTAAGATCAACTTTTTCTAAAACAGATCCTCCCATACTTGTTAAGTGTGCATCAATATATTGAATCATAAAGCCAGCACCCAAAGACAATTTATCTGTTGCTTTATATGCAACAGAAGTTGTCAAGTTCATTGCTGTCAAATCAGAGAGTACATCATGCGCAATTGGATTGGGAAAGCTATCAGCATAATCTGTTACCAAACCAAACGGAGCCGATATTCCAACACCTGCTGTTAATTTGTCATTTAATTGATGAGATGCGTAAAAAGCTGGCACCACAGCATTTTCCACCACATGTCGAGATTTTTGTGTGTCGGTTGTTCCCGTAATATGTGGGTTAATACCTGTTAAATTGCCATTAATTTGTGTGCCACCATGCTTGGTTAAAATTGCAGGGTTCCAAAAAGAATAAGAAATATCTTCAGCTCCTGCAGTAGCTCCTGCAAAAGCATTTCCCATCCCGCTTACAGATTGCTCTCTAATAAAAAAGCCAGATGCCTGTGCATTAGATGTTGCAAAAAGCAGCCCACCTATTGCTGTTAACGTTAAAAGTTTTTTCATTATAAGTCCTTTTTTTAGTTACATTTACAATGCGTTAGATGCGCATTAAAAAAAGTCTAATTTATAAAAAAACAAAAGTCAAACAACGCACTGATTATTGTGCACAGATTACAAGATCAATTTGCTTATATATAGATTTTAAGAAGATTGCTTTTTCCTCTTCACCAAACGTCTCCCACTTCATAAGTTTGCAAAAAGGCTCTTTTCTTGCTGCAAAAACTGTCATTTGAGACATAGTCGGAAACATATGCAAAAAAGCTTCTTCTTTTGTCATTTTATTCTTAGCAGACCTAATCAATAAATTACTAGTAAAATCATAAAAAGGTAATATAGAATTTGTATATAAAATTATAAAACTCTCAGATGGCTTAAAATATTCTGCAAAAAAAACTTCTCTATATTCTTTATGAAAAACTTCTCCAGCAAAGGTGTTTAAGAACTTTGCAATAAATTCTTTAAGTAAAATAGTACTACACTCTTTGCTATTATCAATATTATCATATCGTTCAATCAAATCAGAAAATGAAGAAACAAGGGTTTTACTAATATATTCTAACACAGCATCATAAAGACCTTGCTTGCCTCCAAAATGATATGCAATAGCAGAAATATTAATATTTGCCCTTTTTGCAATAGCTCTTGTGCTTGCGCCTTCATATCTGTGTTTTGAAAACTCTTTAATTGCTGCCTGAATTAGATTATGTTTACTATTACATTCCATAAGATCCTCCATACTTATACACAAAGTTTATCAAATAAGTTACAAAAATCAACAAAAACTTTGACTTTTTAATATTTTATCATCACAATAAAAATATTGTAACATTTATGAGGGCCTGATAATGAGAAACTTTATAAGATTTATATTAAGAGCAATATTCAAAACTTTCAAGATACACTTCAAAATAAACTTTGACATCCACAAACTTCCCAAAAAAGGAGTTTATATCTCAAACCATGTATCATATCTTGATCCAATAATTTTATTTGCATTTCTCCCAGGCAACCCCATTTTTGCATTACACGGACAATTATCTCGTCGTCGTTGGATTAGATGGATAAT